>JAUQQR010000032.1 GCA_030549835.1 Thermoproteota archaeon | reverse complement strand
AACCTCAGAAGGCTCAGGAGGTTTCAACCCAGCTAACAATAATAGTAACATGGCAATACTATATATTAAAGCCCCCGCTATGGAAGCTACTATAACCTTCAAGATCCCACTCGCCATCAAAACCATTAACATCTTCCGCGTATGAAAATGAGGTTCAGCCCTTATATGTTCATTGCCTTATCCCCTGTTTCCCCGCATCGGTCTTAAGATTACATAACCCTCTGGGGGCTTTCAAGGTGATCCCAGGCACCCCACATCTTGAGTATTCATAGAGAGCCACCCTTTGGGGAGAGCCTTCTAAGCTCTCAATTCCTCACCGAGCAGCTCGCATAGAAAAGTAGTGGGAAATCCTTATAAACAATGCCTATACCAACATATATGAATAAAACCTGAAACAGCTACGTTAGGCTCACAGAGCCCAGATTTCAGGTAACCGTTTCCCATCCTATGTTTTCGTATACTCCTAGGATGAGTTATGCCTCCTGCCCGCGGTTCATTGTGGCTACCTAGCCACTCCACGCTGGGGATCATGGGCATTCTTCGAGCCCAACGGTATAAGGGCTCACATCTAGTTTTTATCCCTAGGATAGGATGAGGAGTACCTACAAACCTCCCTAGTAGCGTAGTACTTCTCCAAAAATCCTACAAAACCCTTATAAACCTAACGCACCAAAACAGCTATCAACCCTTAACAATGAAGCATCAGACTTCACAACAATGAGGAGGCTGCCTAACACTCTAGGCCCCTTAAAGAAGCCTCTCCACACTCTCTCAGCAGCTATTATAGAATAAGGAGATAATAGGATAGCTTTAGAAGCGTTGGGAGGACACTATAGGCTACAACTGCACGTGATATTCATAACTGACATAATAGACTGTGTCTTCTGTAAATAGTTTTTAAGCTTTTTAGCTACCATATGTATTTAGAATAAAGAGAGGTATCAAGCGGTTGTCTGAGAAGCTTTATAGAACTAGTGGGGTTGCGAGTTACTGAATATTAGTGTTTCTACTGTTAAGGAGTGGATAAAGCAGGGAAGACTAATGCTCTCAGAGTTGGAGATCTTTGGATGGCTATTTAAGGATATAAATCTACGTATCTTACTCTTATTATTCAGGATGGCTGAGAATTTTGAGGTCAGGGATTTACAGGGGTCTTAAGCTAGGTACATGTAGCCTCTGTAGATCTAGAGGTCTAATTAGCTCTAGTGTTGGCGTCTGCTATGAATGCCTTAAGAATAGGGTAGATGAAGCAGTAGTTATTAGTAGGAGCTTAAGGTTAAAGTGGAGATCTAGTATAGGATTTCCTGGGGAGCCTCCTAGAGATGGTAGGCTTAAATGTAGTATTTGTATTAATGAGTGTCTCATCCCAGAGGGTGGTAGGGGATTCTGTGGCGTATGGGTTAATAGAGGTGGTAAAATTGAGCCTATAGCTGGTAGAGGTTTAATGGTTGCCCATACATACCTAGACCCTCACCCTACTAACTGTGTAGCTACACCCGTGTGCCCCGCAACCGGTAGAGGCTTTCCCAAATACACGTTTATTAGGGGTATTGAGAGAGGCTTCTATAATCTCGCAGTATTTCTTGGAGGATGCCCTCTAGACTGTATTTTTTGCCAGAACTGGGAGCATAAGACTATGATTTCACACGGTAAATTAGCATCATGGGCTAAAAGTTATAGTATTGAAGACCTCGTCAATGAAGCCTTAGACCCGCTAGTGACATGTGTCTGCTACTTTGGTGGAGATCCAACACCACATACACCATTATTAATACTAGCCTCTAGAACAATAATAGCTGAGAGTCGCAGAGTAGGACAGAATTTTAAGAGGATATGCTGGGAGACTGATGGATTAATGAACCCTAACATTATGAGGGAAGCTGCTAGGTTAAGCTTAGAATCTGGTGGTATAGTTAAGATAGATTGGAAAGCATGGACACCAAGCGTATATGAAGCACTAACAGGAGTTAATGGGGAAAAGGCTATAAGAAGATTAAAAGAGAATACTAAGCTAATAGCATCACTAGCTAAAGATAGAGTAGATCCACCACTACTAGTAGTAAGCATACTACTAGTACCAGGATATGTAACAGTAGAGGAGGTAGAGAAGATAGCAGAATACATATCAAGCCTTGAAGTAAACATACCGGTAGTACTACTAGCATTCCATCCAGACCACCTAATGAGAGATCTACCACCAACAAGTAGGAGGCATGCTAGGGAAGCAGAGAGAGTAGTAAAGAGTAAGGGGATAAAGGAAGTCTATATTGGGAACGAGTGGCTCCTAGGAAACTACTACTAGGAGAATGGTGGACCGGCCGGGATTTGAACCCGGGACCTCTCGGATGCCAACCGAGCGCTCTTCCAGGCTGAGCTACCGGCCCAACCGAATAATACTAAATTTAACCTAAACCTAAAATCTTTCAATTACATACTAAGCTTTAAACCATCATAGCTGGGAATTCTAGCTCGACTCACTATAGGCATATAAAGCGTAGAGTGTATAACTGCTATTGATGGCTAGAGGAGTGTCTACTTTACTGTTAATCCCTCTCTAAACCTCTCTATTAGGTTCTTGTAAGCATCTAGTAATATTGTTATATCTGCGCTTAAAGCAATCATATTATATCCTAGCTTAACAGCTCTTAATGCTAGGTCTATTGTTGGAGCATAGAATGCTACTAGAGGCTTCTTATCCCTACTCTTAAAAGCTATGAGGTCTAATACTCTAATAAAATCTGGGTCATCAAATTGGCCGAAGATTCCCAGTGATGCTGATAAATCGCTTGGTCCTACGAGAATACCTGTTATCGTCTTAACACTTAATATAGAGTCTATGTTATTTACCGCCTCCCTAGTTTCAATCTGAGCTATAATAATTAAGTCTTCAAGATATTTCTCGTAGTATACTCTCCTATCAATTAGCCCATACCTAACAGCTCTCCTAGGGCCAACACCTCTAATACCTCTAGGAGGGTATAAGACAGCTTTCTCTAGACTCACAGCGTCATCAAAACTACTAACCCACGGGACTAGTATGCCGTCAGGTCCTAAGTCTAATACTCTCTTAATACTAACAGGATCATTCCAGGGGACTCTAACAATACCGGCTACATTAGAGCCTTTTAAGGCAGTTAGTAGAACCTCAACATCATAGTAGTCTAGGGGCGAATGCTCCATATCAATAACAATATAGTCTAGCGGGAGGAAACTTAAACCCTCTACAACCTCAGGGCTATTAATAGTAGCCCAGGTCCCGACAAGAACCTCTCCCTTAAGAGCTTTCTCTACAAGCCTATGCATAGGCTAGCACCGCTTAAGAAGAAGGGATTTAGAATTAAAATGTTTAGGTATTTAGACTCTAATCTTAATAGTTAGATCTTTATTGTATGATTAGCTCCACATTGTTTTCCATGCTATATATTCTCCTCTTATCGGTATTACGTGTGAGCATCTCGGACATCTCCATTTATCTCCTACTCTCTCTAAGAGGAATGCTGTCACTCTATAATTCCTCCTCTCTATGAGTATTTTCTTACAATATGGGCAGTATGTTGACTCTAGTTTTGGGTCATGTACATTCCCTACGTAGACGTACTTTACTCCTTCTCTTAAAGCCTTCTCTCTAGCCTCTAATAATTTACTTATAGGTGTTGGCGGCTCTTTCCATATGTGAGCTGGGTAGTATCTATTTATGTGTAGTGGCACTTCTGGTCCTAGCTTGTCTAAATGCATATCTATAATCCAATCTATACATTCTTCAAAGTCATTAGTATTAGTTACCATAAGATATACTAGCTCTACGTGTCCCCCACTATCTAATATAAACTTAGAATTCCTGTATATAATGCTATGATCTATTGATGCTAGGGCTCTCCTCATCTTAGGGCATCCTTTAATATCTATACTCCATCCATCAACACTAGCCTCTACTAGGTTCTTAACAGCATTAACTGTTAAATAGCCATTGGTTACCATCATCGAATATAATCCTTTCTTAATAGCTATTATTGATGCTTCAAGAACATAATCGTAGTTTACTGTAGGCTCATTAAAGCTAGCTGATAAACCATCATCTCCATATCTTAAAGCTAGATTTACAAGCTCTTCTGGAGGAATAACTGAGTACTCTTCACGTGGTTCACTAAAACTTAAATTATCATTCTGACACCATGGACAGTAGAAGTTACAGCCGTAGTTAGAGTATGTAAGAGCAGTACTATTAGGCCAGTAATGGAATAAAGGCTTAATCTCTATAGGTCTACTCTCAATAGCACTAAGCCTGCCATAGCCAATATGTATGAGCTCACCATTAAAATTAACATAGTTCCTACATACACCTCTAAAGCCAGGCTTAATAATACACCTCCTCTCACACACAAGACACTCTACAATACCGCTGTCCAGAGGTCTCCATAGCTTAGATTTTACAAGACGCAAACCCAGTAATACCCTCTATACTATGTAATAACAATGACGTACTATAAGCTTTACACTAGCCTATTTAAACCCTCACTATAAAGTCTACATTTAAGGATACCATTGGATACTACTATTATAGGACTCATAGGGCTCATCTTAGTATTCACATCATTTACTGTAAGGAACTGGATATGGCTCTACATATTTAACATGACTGGAACACTCCTCTTAACTATATATGCATATACTATAGGTAATATCATATTCACAGTCTTAGAGGGAGGACTAGTAGTATTTCTAACATACAGGCTACTTCAGACTCTTAGAACAGGTATTAAGTGTTAAGAGTGTAATCATAGAAGCCTCTAATTCCTCTAGCTTAGTGATAGCTAAGACTAATACTGGAGTCTATTGAACGTTCAATAAAGAGTTTTCCCCTCTACTATAGTCTTGTTTAGGGTGGGTGATGGCTGGTTGAAGCTCATAGACTCATATGTATTCCTAGAGAGACTCAGGGATCTAATATACCAATTATTAGAGCTTAGAGATAGGGCTCTTGAGGAGGGTAAGCTATTGCCAGGTATCAAGGCTGGGACTCCTCTAGTTAAGTATGGTTTTATCTCTATGTTCAAGAGTGGCGTTATCATGGACGTCACGAATGAGAAGCAGGCTGAGATTGCTGAGGATGCTGGTGCTGTTGGTGTTATGGTTCTCGATAAGCTCCCATATGATGTTAGAATGACTGGAGGAGTTGCTAGGAGTGCTAGCTTAGATGTCATAAAGCGTGTAATGGATACTGTAACTATACCTGTATCTGCTAAGTGTAGAATTGGTCACTATGAGGAGGCTAAGCTACTAGAAGAGATTGGTGTTGATTTAATCGATGAGAGTGAAGTATTAACACCCGTAGATGAGAAAGCTCATATTGACAAGTGGAGATTTAAGACTCCATTTGTTAATGGAGCCAGGAATCTCCCTGAGGCGTTAAGGAGGATATATGAGGGGGCATCAATGATTAGGACTAAGGGAGAGCCCGGTACTGGTAATGTTGCTGAAGCAGTAAAGCATATGAAGAGTGTTAATAGAGATATTGCAGTACTGAGGGGATACTACTTGGCAGGCGATATTGAGGCTATATGGGTTTACGCTAAAGAGAATAGGGTTCCATATGAGCTAGCTTTACTTACAGCTAGGCTTGGTAGAATGCCTGTAGTAAACTTTGCAGCTGGGGGCATAGCTACGCCAGCTGATGCAGCACTTATGATGTGGCTTGGATCTGATGGTGTATTCGTTGGATCTGGTATATTTAAGAGTGCAGATCCGGAGGTTAGAGCTAAAGCTATAGTATTAGCGACAGCATACTATGATGATCCAGAGTCTGTAGTTGAAGCTCAGAGAATAGTGTCTGAGACGGCTTCAATGCCTGGATTAGATATTAGGAGGTTAAAGCCAGAGGAGCTAATGCAGGTTAGAGGCGAGTAGAATGGTAGTAGTTGGAGTATTAAGCCTCCAAGGAGACTTCCTAGAGCATATTCAGCTCTTAGCTACAATGAGTAATGTTAAACCTAAGCATGTGAAGATGCCTAGAGATTTAAGCGATGTAGACGCTCTAATAATACCTGGAGGAGAGTCTACGACAATAGGTAGGTTAATGAAGATTAAAGGCTTAGATAAGGCGGTCGTAGATTTTGCTAGAGAAGGAAGACCAGTAATGGGTACATGTGCTGGAGCAATACTCCTAGCTAAGAGTGTAGTAGACAGGGTGGTCGGTAAAGTAAATCAGCCTATCTTAGAGCTCATGGATATAGCGGTAGTTAGAAATGCATTTGGCCGCCAGAGGGAGTCATTCGAGACTAATGTATTAGTTGAAGGATTAGGTAGTATTAAAGTAGTATTCATTAGAGCTCCAGCAATAATAGATGCCTGGGGAGACGCAAAGATAATATCGTATATTGACTACCCAGATATTGGCAGAGTAGGTGCTGTAGCTGTCCAGAGGAATATGCTAGCCGTAGTATTCCATCCAGAGATATCTGGAGATACTAAACTCTACGAGTATCTAATATCAATGTCTAGGAGGTAGTAGTTGAGCTTTAAAACATATGATTATACACTATTCTGTACCAACTGTCGTAGAACATATAGTAATATAGTCCTATCATGTCCTAACTGTGGATCTCTAACAATATTCAAATACCATAATGCAAGGTTTGAGATTAATAAGAGAATGCCTGGAATCTGGAGATATAAAAGTCTACTACCTACACTTGATAAGATAGTCTCTAAAGGTGAAGGACTAACCCCAATCAACACTATTGATAGTGTTCTCGTTAAAAACGAACGCTACAACCCAACCGGGTCATACTCTGATAGAGCGTCATCTATTATTGCAAGCTATATCCTCTCTAAGAAGACTGGTAAAGTCATAACTAAATTCGAGGAAGACTTCACATACTCTCTCGTATACTACCTAACCGG
Source organism: Thermoproteota archaeon (assembly GCA_030549835.1). GTDB lineage: Archaea > Thermoproteota > Thermoprotei_A > Sulfolobales > Acidilobaceae > DSZV01. Next base: position 6,954 of record JAUQQR010000032.1, on the reverse strand, counting down.
GATATCTAGGGTTACCGTCATAGTAGATGATCCGTTATCCCTAAACTACTCTGATATTTCTATCCTAACGAGAGGAGGGAATGTAGAGTTAGTATCAACTAGTGAGGATCTAAGTGTAGGAGTATTGAATTATGTTAATCCACTTACAGTTGAGGGCCTAAAGACTATAGCTTTCGAGTTATATGAGAGGAGGGTGAGAGTAGAGAATATAGTAGTCCCCGCCGTGAGGGGGCTACTAGCTTACTCTATATGGAAGGGTTTTAGAGATTTAGAGGAGTCAGGTCTAAGCACATCATATAATATTGTAGCTACAACAATTAAAGGATACAGTAATATTATGCCTAGCATTAGGGAGTCCTTTAAGGTAGTAGAGGTTAGTAGAGATGAAGTCTTAGCAACACTACTAGAACTAGGGGGGAAAGGTGTAATAACAAAGCCTTTATCAATCTCAGCATTTATTACAGCTAAGAATCTAGGCAACTCTATAGCTATTCTCACTATAGGCTTTAGACCACCCCCTAGAAAACACTGGAGTATAGGAGCACGTAGAGAGATAATCCGCATCCTAGAAGAGTATGGAGAATCTACAGCATATGAAGTGTGGAAGAATCTACCAGTATATACTCTACGTGGAGTATATAGAGCATTAAAGGCTATGGAGGAGAAAGGTGAGGTATGTAGTGAGTTTAAGACTAGAGGTAACCGTAAAGTCAAATATTATAAGGTATGCTAGCTTAAAACCATCTATACAATAATTTTTACTTTAACCTAAGTACCTTCTACTATAGGATTCCCCTGGAGGCGAGCTTAGTTGAAAGTATTGGGGATAGATCCTGGTACTAGGAGTTTCGATTTAGTCTTAGTTGAAGATGGTAGAGTCTTATGGGAGTATAGTATTGATACCGCTACTATAGCTTTTAAGCCGGATGCTTTAATTGATGTTATTAGTAGGTTAGATATTGATTATATTGTAGCCCCCTCAGGTTATGGTGTTCCAGTTACTTTTGGGGATGAAGTCTTAAATCCTCAGAGGTTCATAGTAGAACTATTACTCTTAAGTAGTTTTAGTGATTTAGCAAGGAGCTTAGAGCTCAAGATTATGGGAGGCTATGTTTACCAGAGTCTAGCTAATACTGTGAGCATCCTCATAGATAGGTATAAGGGTAGAGTGTTATTCATACCAGCTGTTATACACTTACCAACAGTTCCATGGTATAGGAAGATTAATAAGGTTGATATGGGGACTGTTGATAAGCTAGCGGCTACACTTATAGCTATAGACTACGTCTCTAGACGTGAAAATATTGACTACGATAATGTCAGTATTATTAATGTTGAGGTAGGATACGGCTATATAGGTGTAGTTGCTGTGAGAGGAGGGAAGATAGTAGATGGGATTGGGGGGAGCTACGCGTCAATAGGCCTATTAACAACTGGAGCACTAGACTTAGAGGTTGCATGTGGTGTAAGAGAATGGAATAGATGGGATGTATGGAGTGGGGGAGTATACGAGTTAGTTGAAGAGAAAGACTTAGACGAGATAATTAGAAGAGCAGAGCAGGGAGAATCAAAAATGATAGAATATGTTGAAGCAATAGTAGAGAATATAGTTAAAGATATAGCTAGAGAACTAGTAGTAACACCAAAAACAACAATAATAACACTAACGGGGAGATATGTTAGGAATAAGAAAATATTAGATATGATAAGAGATAAGATAAGAGATGTAGAGGTGACAACAGTAAATGGAATAAGAGGAGCAACAAGAGTAAAAGAAGCGGCCCAAGGCTATGCAGCAATAGGAGAAGGAGTAGTAGGAGAATATTATAGAAAACTAGTAGAACACACAGAGATAAATAAAGCATGTGGAACAGTAGCAGACTATATAATACATCCAAGAGCTCTAGAAATGAAAGAGAAGATACAGAGAGTATATAGAGAAGTAGTAGCAAAACCTAAGCTATGCATATAACACAGGAGTCAAATCTAAGTATTTACACGTCATACTTAAACCATTAAATCTCACAATATAAGTATTCACATCTGATATGATGGTCTAATATTTTTAGAGAAAATATGGTTAAGCTCAATTTTACCTCTCTTGGAACATGTAAGTCTAATTCTTACACTATATAAATATTATTAATTCTGTTTATTATTATACAAATTGGGGTTTAGGTGGACTGAATGCCTATTATTATGTTTCCAAGTATAGGCTATCACTCGCGTTTTGGCTACTATTTTAGCTTAGCTAATGTTGAGAAGATTATTCCCTATATTGAGCCCGGTAAGAGTGTTGAGCTCTACCTTCTAGAGGTTTGGAGTGATGAGGGCAAGCTTATTAGGAGGTTTAGGCCATTTGTTAGGCTCCAATCTCTAATTGGAGAACATTATGAAGGTTATATTGTTAAACATGTAAGCTTACCTTACGACTTAACATCTAAATATAATATATTAGATGGCTATAGGGTTAATGTAATTTTAACTAAGTATAGTGATACTTTGCTACTACCTTACGAGCTTAAACCTATAGATGAAGAAAGTAGAAAATTAGCTGAGAAACTCCAAGACTTCAAAATAGATATTCTCCTCTCATCCACACACATACCAATTATAAGTAGAACTGTAGAGTACATATTAGAATCAATATTTAGACTTGAAGACGGAGATCTAATAGGCTCAAGAATATCACTAAGAAACTCTCTCAAAATACTAGAAGAAGAACTTATACCAAGAATAGAGTATAGTAGCCTAGAAGTAGGGGTGCACATGAGGAAACTAAAGAATATAATATCTAACCTAAGAAGATTCACAAGCATTAAAAAACCCTACATTGAAATACCGGGTACTACGAAAACAGCAATAACCCTAGCAGCACATATCATAAAATATATTAATGAAAATATTGAAAGAGGAGTAATAAGACTGACCACTCAAGAAAGTAAAAAAGCATAAACCCCACTAGGGGAAATATCCCAAAGAAACAGCCTCGCGCAATCGTTTTGGATTCATATCTGTTAATGTTTACTCTTCTGAATAGAAAAGATCATAAACATTACTCTACAGTTTAAATATGCAAGAGAAGCCACCTAGTGAGAGAGTTGAGAGCTTATAAATGAAAGCTCTCCCTAAAGGGTAGCTCCCAATACCCAAGATGTGGAGTGTCTCGAAGGTGCCCCTGAAAGCCCCCAGAGAGTGATGTAGCTCCAAGACCGATGCGGGGGATCAAAGATGAGGCGATTAACCTATATAAGAGCTGAACCCCTATAGTAAGACCCGCTTCTTGAGCTAAGATAGTAGAGTAGTCTTAAGTTTAGTTTAATGAATGCGTGTAACCATTAAAGTGCTTTAATCCTTTACTCGTATCATCTCATATTTGATTTTAATACTATATTTACTCATATAGATATGTGAACTTGCTTGGTTATAGGTTATTTTAGAGGCTAGAATTGATTATGACTAAAAATTATTGAGAAAAATAGAGTTATGCGTATTGTATTATTTTTTCTCCTTTTTGGTTGTTATTGAAGCGTAGTAGTATATTGATCCAGCCCATATTGCCGTTCCAACTAATGTTACTATTAGTACAATCCACCATTCAAATGGTATCATCTTTTACTCACCTAGTTCTCTAATTTTCCTCTCTCTCTGGTATGAGTAGTACCATGTGTATAGTGCTAGTATTACTATTATCCATGTTAATATGAAGAATATTATCCATATCATTTCCCTGCACCTGTAAGCATATCTATAGTTTTACTTGCTACATAGTATAATATGATTCCCCCAATGATTAATATTATTATTCCTGGGAATGTATAGTATGTATGCAGGCCTGCACCCCACCCTTTATACCATTCCCAGTATGCTATCCACCATATAAAGAATATTACTGGTATTACTACATTAACTTTAACTAATATATTCCACCATGAGCCTAGCGGTATTAGAGGTTTAGGCTCTACCTCATTAATCATCCTCCTAATAGACTCTGTATCTACAAAGAATCCTACGATAAGTGCTATAGCTGCTAAGCCTAGAGATAAACCTATAACACCCCATACTGTATCATAGTAGTCAAGCCATTCAAATGACAGAGCTGTAGGTAATCCTATAATTATTGCTAGGATACCTGTTAAAATAGCAGCTTGTGATGGGGGCATCCCAATATCCTTTAATGGTCTTAAGACAATCTCATGTATAGTGTATAGGCTAGTGAATGCTGCGAACCAGAATGCTGTAAAGAATAGTAGTCCATATAGATACCCGGCTAAGCCGCCCATCTCATGGAATAGTCTCGGTAGAGCTATAAATGCTAAGCCTGGACCAGCAGCCTTAATATCCTCCATTGGTGTAGCTGATACTGCGAATATTAATGGTATAATAGCTAATCCAGCCATCCATGCTACGGCAGTATCATTAACAACATTACCAAAAGATAAGAATGTAATATCATCTCTCTTCCTAGTCCATGCTCCAGCAGCTATGAAGAAGCCCCAAGCTATACCAATACTCCATATAACTTGTGATAATGACTGCATCCATGTTGCCGGATCTACTAGATATTCAAGTTTTGGAATCAAATAGAACTCTAAGCCTTTACTAGCTCCAGGTAGGGTGATCGAGTATATTGCTAGTATAGCTGTGAGTATGAATAGTATAAGGAACATTATCCTAGCAACACTACTAATCCCCCTAATGCCGAGACCTGTAACAATAATACTACCAATCATCATTAAGACTCCAATACCAACAGACAGTCATGAGCCGAATAGAGAGTTCCATGTAGCTACAGCATTAAAATCATGTCTAGTAAATGTCCCGGAAATAGCGTATATCATATATGCGAATATCCATCCAGTAGCAACCCAGTAATAGCATAGTATCATGAATGAAGCCCAAGCCATCCATAAGCCCGCAAAAGCAGCAAACTTCTTATACCTCTGAGCAAAGTTATATGGACCATGTAGAGGCCCACCACGGCCAAACCTACCAATAGCATACTCAGCAACAGCTAGAACAAATGCCGTTACAATAAGCCATACTAGATAAGCAAAGAGGAAGCTACCACCACCATAATTAGCAGCACGCCAAGAAAACCTCCAATAATTACCAGCACCCGCACTCCAGCCAACAACAGCCATAAGAAGAGCGAAAGCACTTGGAGCTCTCTCAACAAAACGAGGAAGTATAGATGCCGTAGGATCACCGTCACATATATATTACTACTAACTAAAAGTTATATATCTTATACTTTAAAAATATTTAATATAATTAAATATTTTCAGTCTAGACTAGATTCTTAAACCGCTATTCACAAGGGGCTAATCTCACCATATCACTAGAGATTTTATCTCAAGACTCGATAAGTACATTAGGTTACTTAAAGCCTCATACTACAATTATAGTTAAGATACAATAACTATACTTGTAGAAGCTTAAATTTAGAGAGTAGAATAGTAAAATTTCACTTATCTCACTACTCACAGGTCTTAAGCTAGGAATTCAATTATATTAGGTTATAGAAGTGTTTATAGGATTCTATGTGTTAAACCGTATTGATTTTTATCCTTTTTACTCTTGGTTTGAATATTGAATCTCTTCTAGTTTCTGCTAGCTTAAAACTAAGTTCTACAAATTTCTTAATTGTTTCATCTACTATCCTATAATAGACATTTCTTCCTGATTTTCTCGATGTTACTAGTCCTAGTCTTTTAACTAAACTTATATGATACGATACTAGGTTATCGGGTTTCCCTAGTACTTCAGCAATCTCTCTTACAGTAGCCTCATTCCTTCTAGCTAAATACATGAATATAAGTAGTCTCGTGGGATCTGAGAGTAGTTTAAATAACTCACTAGCATAGCTTAATACCTGTAATAGTCTATCAGGGTTATCCATACTATATCCCCAACTCTATTCCTACTATATTTAAAACTAGATTTCTATCTTATTAAATCTTCTTCATATTCTAAGCTCTCTATCTTTTTAACTCTCTTATAGAAATGTATTGCTTATAAGAAGAATTAGCTAACATGATTTAGCCTAATGCAACTGTTTTGGGTTTTATAGTTGTTTATATTAATTAATATCGTTCTCCGACTATGGCCCCGTGTATAGAGAAAATTTTATAATTATAACCTACCTCTATCCATCTTAATGTAGAGAAGCTACCCAGTGAAGGATAGAGAGCTTATAGACACGGAGAATAAAAGCTCTTCCTAAGAGTTGCCCGTACGAATACTCAAGATGTAGGGTGCCCGGGGTCATCCTAAGAGCCCCTTAGGGGTAATGCAAACCCAATACCAATGTGGGAGAACCGGGAGATGAGGCAATGAACTTATATCAGATCTGAACCCCTCTCTCACATTAATATTCTTGTAAATTCCAGTTAATCAGGGATCTATATAGGTGATATCATTACAGTATTAGATTATGGCGTGATAAGGACTAGAAGTGTTAAGATTAGAAGTCTAGAGTCTTAGACCTTAACATCGATATTAATCGTTTTAGGGATGCTAGTATTTCTGGGGGTACGTGGGGTTATTGAGGGTTGATTATAGCCTAGACTATCCTAGTTCTCTAGCCTAACCTATGTTACCTTATTTACTAGAATATTGTTATTTTCCCTTCTATTATCATTTTAGTGTAGTCTCTTATTTTATCTAGTTTCTCGTTGGCAATACTCTCAGCTTCTCTCTTTATATCAGTTGTTAGATTATATCCTTTACTCATCTTTATCTTTATGTTTGCCATATGGGGTTTATCTATTTCCTTCCCTATCTGGCTTAGGAGGCTAACATATACTGTTGATACTTCTCTATCGGATAGCTTAGCGTATATAGTGTTGGCTATGTCTCTAGCTACTACATTGTAAACTTTACCTACATGGCTTACTGGGTTTTTGCCTGCAGTAGCTTCTAGGCTCATTGGCCTAAATGGTGTTATGAGAC
>JAUQQR010000031.1 GCA_030549835.1 Thermoproteota archaeon | reverse complement strand
ACTCTGGTAGTTTTAGTAGGCTTATTGATATTGTTACATCCTGAAAGCCTCTCGCCTCTTTAAGGCGGGGATTATATTTTGGTAGAGTTTGTTTTAGTAAATTTAATATAGAGTGTGTGTATAAAGTTATAATAGTTACAATTGATTATAGGCGTAAATTTTTTATAAAACCTCTATCTTTTCTTCTATACGGCTATGTGAGGTGGTTATAGTGGGGGAGTATATTGTGAAGATAACTTTTATCCCAGTTGTAGTTTGGGTTATTATAGTAGCTCTTTTTGCTTTATTTGTCCCCTCTGTAGCTCTTATACAAGTTAATGTTCAGTTTAGTGATGAAGTGTTAAGTAGAGAGAAGCAGGATAAGATTAGTGGGGAAGTCTTCAGTAACTTGCCAACTTTGCTTGGTTTCATTGGTTTGATGTTCGTTTTAGCTATTATAGGCTTCTATGGCTTAGCTGTAAGAGTTAGAGAAGTTAAGGTTAGTAGTGAGCCTGGAGAGCTTGTAGGTTGAGGTGATTTATTATGGTCCTAGATGCTCTCATAAATATTATGTATTATATTAATGGGATAGTCTGGGGGCTTCCAGCCATAATAATACTCTTAGGTACTGGGCTAACATTAACTATACTTCTCGGATTTATTCAAATAAGATACTTTGGAACAATTGTTAGAAATATGAGGTGGAAGGGTAGGAGGAAGAGCGGGGAGGTTCACCCATTTAAGATTTGGGCTGCAGTTATGGGAGCTACAGTAGGTGTAGGTAATATAGCAGGAGTAAGTACTGCTGTAGCTCTTGGAGGGCCTGGTGCACTATTCTGGATGTTCCTCACAGGACTCTTTGGTATGGCTCTTAAAGCTGTAGAAGTTACTTTAGGGATTAAATATAGGAAAGTAAAAGCTGATGGGACGGTAGTTGAGGGTGGAACGCCATACTATATTAGGCAGGTTCCAATAATTGGGGGGATGTTAGCTGTTCTCTTCGCACTCTTCGCTTTTATATCGGCGTTTGGAATAGGGAATATGGTTCAAGCTAGTAATGTAGCTTATGGAGCAGTTTTCTTAGCAGAGAGTTATGGGTTAAGTGTTACTCTGGCAAAGTGGCTAGTAGGCTTTGTACTATTCATACTAGTAGCCTTAGTTATTCTAGGAGGTATTAGGAGGATAGCTGAGGTTTCAAATTATTTAGTCCCATTTTTAACAGCCTGGTATATATTAGCGGGGATAGGGTTATGGATTATGTTTGCTGGTAACTTTATAGAAGCTATTATAACAATTCTAAGAGGAGCATTTACACCTATAGAAGTAGCTAAAACAACAGTATCTATGGCGGGATCTCCAGAAGCAGCAGTAGGCGGTGTGCTAGGGTGGACAACTTATGAAGCAATAAGATATGGTGTTGCTAGAGGTTTATTCTCTAACGAGGCTGGATTAGGGAGTGCTCCAAATGCTTATGCTTATGGAGAATCTGATCATCCTGGTAGGCAAGGATTCTATGGGATGTTTGAGGTCTTCATGGATACTCTCGTAATATGTATGATAACAGGTATATCTGTTATTATAACAGGCGCATACACGACAGGTCTTACTGGAGCTCCCCTAGCTATGGAGGCATTCTCAAGAGGCTATGGATTCTTAGCTCCGCTAATAATAGGAGTAGCATTAATACTATTTGCTTTCACAACACTATTAACATGGGCCTGGTATGGGGAGGTTAACTGGATATACTTCTGGTGTAAAGTCCTTAAACTACCAGAGAAGCCTATGAGACTAATATGGAGAGTACTCTGGGTTATACCAATAATACCAGCAGCTGTGCTTGCAGAAGAATACTTTAAAACAATATGGGACTTCTCAGATACAGCAAACGGATTAATGGCAATACCAAATCTTATAGCAGTAATAGTCCTAGCACCAGTAGCCGTAAAGTTATTAGCAGACTTCGCTTCTAGATACAAAGAACTTAGTAAAGAGTAAACTCTAACAAACAAACCACCCCCCTCCCCATTTAATTTTCTATGAGAGCCGTTCTAGTTCCATTTAAATTCTACTCCCTCTAGAGGGGATGAACACTATTCAACTACTACCATTTAAATCTAAATATACGATTCTATCATCAAGTTTCCGTTTCCATCCTAGGTTTTGTAGGTTTTCCTGGATCGAGTTATGCCTCTTGCCTCGCTATTCGCAGTGGCTACCAAGCCACTCCACGCGGGGGTCATGGGCACTTTTCGAGCCTAACGGCACAAAGCTCACATCTAAGTAGAGTAGTACTTAATCAAAAATCCTACATCAACATAAAATCCTACAAAAACTATAGACCTAACCACCAAAAACAGTTGTAGGCCCTAGTTTCTAGCTGAGTATTTAAGTTTTTGATTTAATGTCTTGGTTTAAATTCTAGTAGCTATGGTAGGGTTTAGCTCTTATATGGGTTTATATCTGGTGATTTCATAGACTTATCCCTTGTTCCCCCGCATTGGTCTTGGGCTTGCATCACCCTCTGAGGACGTTCAGGGCGGCCCCCTGAACCCTACATCTTGAGAATTCATAAAGAGCCACCCTTGGGGAGAGCCTTTCATTTATAAGCTCTCAATCCCTCGCCAGGTAGCTCTCAGCATTAAGAATGGGTAGATATGGATTATAAGCTTTAATTATATGAATTAATATAAACATCTATAAAATCAAACAGCTGCATTAGGCTTACTTATTTATTCTCTAGATAATAGTTTTATTATTCCGCTTATTGCTTGCTCTCTGCATTTTATTGGGGTTACTATGTTAAGTGTTTGTTCTCTTAGGATTTCTTTTGGTATGCTATTATTGAATATCTTCTCTATATGCTCTGGCATGCCGGGATACTTTAAACTTCCTCCTATATATCCTCCTATGACTACTTCTATACAGCCTTCTCTTACAATATAGTCTCTTATACGGTATACTTCTACTAAGTCTTTAGGTGGGTTTAATCCTGTGACTTGTATCATTATAGATTCTTCCCATCCCTCTATGGGTATATTCACATTATCGGCGATTATGCTACTTGTGATGGCTTCTAGGACTTCTAATCCTTTACTTGTTAGCTTAATTCCTGTTCTTGTAGGTTCTACTAGGTTATGGCTTTTAAGCCTATAGCTTAGCGTTTTACTTGAAGCCTCACCAATACCTAGGAGGTTTGATAACTGTATTCTACCTATAGGCTTACTAGCTATAATCTTTAAAGCTTCAAGAACATGGTATGGGGTATAGCCTGGACTTCCGCCTCTTACAGGGTTACAGATACTAATTATGATTCTAGCAGCACTATTAGTATCCATATATTACCCCTAGAATAGTAGTGTGACTTAAGGGTAAATATTGATATTATTAGTGTATTTTATGAGCTCGTTAAGCTTTAAGTAGAGTTTAAGTATAGTCTGTTAGTTTTACTTCATTTCTTAGTAATCTAATTCTAGATATAAGATCTTCAGGGTTATAGTCTATTTTTGTTTTGATTACGTCTTTCAATTCTTTAATCGTTATATTCTTAGCTATTGGCTTGGCTAGAGTTCTCCTAACAGTCTCTCTTATATGCCAGTTTCCTACTGGCGCATAGTAGCCTGGTGTTATTTCTCTAATTATGATAGTATCTCCAATCCTATTTACTCTACTTAATACCTCTAATACTGCTAGTCTAGCTGCTGAGAATCCCCCGTCCATTGCTGTAGCCTCGCCTCTAGTATTCTCTTCTACTCTCCATATTATAGGCTTACTAGAACTTCTTACCCAGAAGCTTCTAGGCTGCCATATCTCTATCCACTCAAACCTCCCAGGCCCGGGTTTCACTAGTATGAGGAATCTATTACCTAGGTATTCATTATAGTATAGCTCAGATTCCTGGACTTCAGGCCTACCTCTAAGTTTAGACCTTAGTATTCTAGAGATAGTATCATCTACAGCTGTTATAGACCACCTAGTCGGTACAATCCTCCTACGATGTATTCTACCTAGGAATCCGAGGCTTAGTAGTCTCTGTATAGTATAGATATCTACGTTATTAAAGTATAAGTCTCTAATAGCCTCTACAGCCTTTAAGTCATCCCATATAATTTTCTCGACCTGTAATGGTATTTTAGGGTTACTTGTAATCTTTATAGTATTAGCTGGAGCTCTAGGACCTAGAGGCTTAGTTAGTCCATCGAATCTAAGAGTTGGTATAGGTGGCTTAGCTAGTTTAACCTCAGAGTCTACAGGATCTACTGATAATCCTGCAAGTCCAAACTCTTTCTCATATAGAATCTCTGGCTTATCAATACTAACCTGTACTTCTCCAGATAAGAGCTCACTCCTAAACTTAATAATATTAGCTAGGCTTTCACCTCTAATACTCCACCCGACAGGATCCTCATATAACCTAGCATTATCACCGAAAACGCCTACAGGGACCATATAGTAGATTTTAACCTTAGGGTATCCAAATTCTCCTACAAGAATAGATGGTGGCGTAGATCCATGAGCGTCTAAGCCTCTAAGTCTCATATAGGTTCTAACCTGGGCTTGAAAACTCTCTAAGATAGGACATCTAGGTAGTTTACAGAGTCTTTTATAACCTTTACATCTAGCACATAGCTCTGGAGGAATACTCAACTCTATCTACCTGATAGGCTCTAAGCCTCTCTCTCTAAGCTCTTCCAATATTCTAATCTCCTCTCCAACCCTATAGTATTTAAGTATGATCTCATCTTCGCTCTTAATCTGCATATCACTACTTACAGGAGCTATCCAGTCACCCTCCCTGTATATAGCTATGGGTATAAAGCCCCTGTCTTCTAAACCTAATCCTCTTAGTGATAGAGGCTCTCTCAACTTAAACTTAACCCTAGTATAGGCTTCTTCACCCTCACTTACTACGTGGCTCATTACTTGAGCATATTGACCATGTCTAATTACATTAGATATTCTAAGAGCTGCGTCAGAAATCTCTTCTAAGCTCTTAGTAAGAACAGCTAATGACACCATTTCACTCGATCTTCCAGGATATGATGTAGTGAATAGATGCTCTAGGAGCTCATGGTATAACTTATCTGCGTAAACCTCCATCTCAGCAACTGTATCAGCTATACTCTTATCATTAGATAATAGGGAGTAGAAGGCTAGGTCAAGCATAGACCTAGATATTGCCTTTAGTGATAATAGTGTTAATGCTAGGGCATCTCCTCCTAAAGCCTGTATACTAACCTCTAAACCACACTTCTCCTTTGATAAACTCTCTTCTCCAAGAGTTCTAGCAACTTCTAAGACCTCCTCTATTGGACCTCTAACTACAATCACGTCATCCTCAAGTATACTCTCAGTTCTAGGAGCAATCTCGTATCTATCACCTCTCTTCAAGAGTAAGACATCGACTCTAGCTGGGACACCCTTATAGTGTTTTCTGCTCTTAACTAAGCCTACAGCCTCACCATGACACATTATAGCTGTGATATATGCATGTGTAGGGTAACCTCTAAGAACAACACTAGCTATATCTCCAGCAGCATCACTAATAGTATCGAGGCTTGAAGCTATAGATATTAGTCCTAGTGCTTGCTGCAGATATGTTGTAGATCTAAAGGCTATTATAAGTTTAGCTATAGCTTCCTTATATAGATCATCAATAGTCTCCTCCATTTTTAAAACTTCTATTGCAGCTAGGTTATCTCTAAAAGCTAAAGAGTACATAGCAAGATCAACTGCTATACTAGAGTAGTATTTTAGGTTAATGAGTATATCTCTAAGAGATTCTCCCTTAAACCTTTTACTCAACCCCCTTAAAGCCTCCCTATTTAAGTTTAAATAGTAAAGAATATAAGATTAACGTAGCCTCAGGAATAGCTCCAAGCCTATACTGCACACCCTTAATATAAATAGGTTTACCATATTTTAACTCACTAGATGAGAAATCAGGATCGCTACCATTAAAAACTACTAAAACCTTACCACTATAAACTGGGGGATTAAATGGGTCTATGAAATCCTCAGCATAAGCATATGAGACTATGAGTATAATACTAGGCTTAAAAAGATCAATAACATCCCCAATATCAGGTAATACTATAAACCCCCTCTCACTCTTCAAAGCTAACCTCATAACCTCTGGAATCCCAGCTTGAGCAGCAGCCCCATAGACCTTACATGCAGTAAAAATATGTAAGCCTAAACCATATACGAGCTTGGCCATATCAATAAGCCTCTGAGTGCTACTAACATTATAAAGTACTGGTATGATATCCAAACTAGTAACACCTATAATTGAAACCTCTAACTTAACCCTAAAAACTCAATTAGACCCTATACTCTACTCCCTACTCTAAGTACTTATAGCTTTAACTATAGCTGGTGGTAGCTTAACCCCAAAATTCGCTATAATCACAGACAACTCTTTATAAGATTTACTAGCACTTTTCGAGATTAACACGCTAATCTCTAGCTAGAATTCTAGGCTTCTACCTACTCCCCTGGAGTAGATAACTATGAGAAACATTTATTAATACTCAGATGAGAAGGATGCCGGCATTAATAGATATCTTAGACATTTGCCTAACGCGGCTGTTTCGGGTTTTATAGTTGTTTATATTAATTTATGTCATTCTTTAGTTATGGAGAAAACTTATAAACTTGTCTCTACTATTCTATGGGTAAGTCAAGATGTGGGGGTTTCTCCGTAGCAGTGAACCTGGGTAATCATGAGGGGGAGCTGTGGGTTGGGGGTTACCCTGAACGGGTAGAGGCCTATAACAAGGCCTCTAATGAAAGGAGGTCTGAGGCCTGTGAAGCCAAAGGTCGATATCCATGAAACCCGAACTCCATATACCTCATATTAGTAGGATTTAAATCTTATACTATAATTCTTAAATTATTTAATTTATTAGCCTCTGTTCACAAAGTATTACCTAGGTGCTTTTCTTTATGGTAGAAGCTACTAGTTCTGAGGGACGTAGTGGGTTTAATCTTGCTCGTAAAGTAGTTTATGAGGATCGCGATATAGTTATTCTCGAGACTCCAGATGATCGCGAGCTTGAGGAGATTATATTATTTATGCTTAGAGAGAGGAATGGTATGAGTATTAAGGAGATTAAGTCTGAGCTTGCCGGTGTAGCTAGCGAGGATAGGATTAGGAGAGTAGTTTATAGGCTAGCTAGGAGTAACCGTGTACTTATTGATAAGATGCAGAGGTTATACTTACTAGGTGATTAGTAGTATACTATACGATATATATCTGGTTTACTACATCTTGGAAGTCTCTTGGTAAAGTTTTCTTATTCATGGTATAATGCTTATATAGTTTCTCTAAGAACTTTGTAAATATGGGGCAGCCATCATATTTCCCGTCTCTATCACACTTACCAGCTCTACCTTCAACTGTAGCCATTAGGAGGCATTGTATAGTCTTCTTATCATAGTATGGGCATAGCTTATGGTATTTTTTGGCTGATTTAATCATTAGGTTTACCCATTTCTTCTCTACTGATTCCTCAGATGTCTTCTCTACTAGTCCCGGGCTCTTAGCCATACTAGGATCACCTCCTAGGTGCCCCCTAAGGTTTAATGTGTATTTTGAGGCTTAAAAGTGAGAATTCTAATTACTATCGTCTATAGTAGCTTCTAGAACGGGGAATCCTAGAATAGTCTTCTCTATTTTTAAGCTTAACTTATCAAATATAATGTCTACAAGAGTACTCATAGATGGTACTTCTCCTCTACTAACAACATCTCCATCAATAATGACTAATGGTATTAACTCTATATTATCAGAATCTCCTACAGGAACCTCGATAGTATCAACTATAACCTTTAAGCCATAATAGTGGGCCATGTAGAATTGGAGATCTCTAAGAACTCTTAAAGTTAGCCTACTCTTCCAATCTACGCCTAGATATGCACATATCTTCACTATAAGCACCACTATTTACGTTGAGGTTAAGGAGTAGATATTAAGCTTAAAGCCTAGTAATCCCATATGAGAACGTTAGTAGTATTATTATTTAAAGATCCAACTATAATTAAATCAATAGGATAAGGAGAGAATGCCTGAAAAGAGGAGGCCTACACTAGAAGAGTATAATAAGATATACTATACCCTAGCTTACCAGTTTAATCTTGAAGTAGCTAAATCTCTACTATACCCTCAAGAGTCTATTAAAGTTGAGCTCTCACCTAAGGGGAAGGTTAAGTATGTTTTTAGAGATAACTATAGGATATTAACTAGGAGAGCTTCAGATGGCCTACTAACTTTGAGTATAGAGGCTGCTAGGATTATAAAATCCACTGTGAAACCTCCAAGGTTTAGAGTTATAGTTAAGAGTATTCACGTTAGAGATTTTAAGGGTAGTATATTGAAGCCTTCAGTCATAGCTTTAGATGAGGCTCTTAGAGCTGGAGATGAAGTTATAATAGTTGATGAGTATGATAGGCTTATTGGTATTGGTAAACTTAAGCTTCCACCACTATTAGTTATGAGTATGGATAAAGGGGAGGTTGTTAGGATTAGGAGTCTTGTAGGTGTTAAGTATGAAAGTAGTCATGAGGGGAATTAGTAGGGGAGAGCTCTCAGGTACTACGCTAATAACCGGGTTTAGAGGTTTTGGTATGGTAGGCTATATGGCCTCAAAGCATTTAGCCCTAGCTCTAGAAGCTCGTAAGATAGGCTATATCCTAGTGGATCTAATGCCTCCATTCATAGCTGTAGAGGAGGATGGGTTAGGCTACCCCTTTGATATATACTACTCTGATAAGGCTAAATCTACTATAATTGTTAATAGAGCTTTACCAGAGAGGGAGTTCATAGATTACTATACTAGAAGCCTAGCTAGGTGGGCTTCAAAGATTGGGTTTAACTATGCTATACTACTAGGGGGGCTTAGTAGAGATTTTAAGCCTCCAAATGATCCACATGGATATAGATGGCTCTATAATAGACACTATAAAGGTCCCATCTTAGAAGCACCACTCTTAGAAATAGGCTTAGGAGTTATGGGCCCACTAGCGTCACTATACATGTACCTAGACTATGAGGAAGTACCCTCTATTATGATCCTACCATACTCTATGGTTGAAGGAGTAGATTATGACGCGTCACTATTAGCAGTTAAAATAGTATCAAGAAAGCTATTAGAGGTAGATGTTAGACTGGCAGAACTAGAGACTCTAGCTAGAACACAGAGAGCTGAAGTTGAGAGAATGATAAGCATGATTGAGAGAGAGGAGCGTGAGTCTAAAGGAATCTTTATGTAATCTAGCATCTCATAGTAATATGCAATCCGAGATCTCTAGCTTCAAGTGCTACAACATACTGCCACAGTACATCACTACAATACTCTACTATAATATTCAAATTTTTAACTCTAGCTTTAGCTGCTAAAACTCTCAACGAGTATACTAGGTCATCAACTATGCTAGGACTTACATTCTTAGGAGCTGAGTGCTGTGTAGTCGGGTAAACACCGCATAGGCTAGAGGGGATTAGTCCTAAGAATGGAGTATAGTATACTATTGTATTACTGCCATTATCCCCTGGGCATTCAAGCTCTGCTACTAGTGGCTTGAGTACTATGTTTTTACCATATGATATAATATCATCTAGGAGTGTTAATACTTTAGATCTAAATCTTAGTACTTTAGGATTCCATATACTCTCTATATCATAGAATTTTAAACCATAAACTTCACCTTTAACTCTAGGAGTATAGAGTTCAAGGTACTTATAGTATTTCCTAAATCTCCTAAAAGCTTCATAGGCTTTAACATGCCTCCTAGAAAGCTCTTCTACGAGTTCCCATAGCCTCCCCTCTCTTATAGCCTGCTTAGCTCTCTCAATAGACTTCTTAATGACATAAAGGTTATGTAGGGCTAGTAGTCTAATCTTCTCATCTCTACTAGCCTCCTTTAAGTCTTTAATATCGAGTTTAGAGCATATAGGACAATTACATGGTAGGTAGTCTAAGTCTTCTAGACTATATACTCCATATTCAGTCATGTATCTACTATCTCTAGCATATAATAGGTAAGATGCTGAGTCGAAGGAGTCTATACCTAAGGCTATAGCTAATGTTATGATTAGGGGATGGCCTGCTCCAAAGAGGTGTACTGGTCTCCCCTGAGGTAGCACTTTCTTTGCTGTATGAATCATATCTAGGACGATTCTAAACTCGTACTTTTCAAGGAATACTGTAGGGCTACCTATACTATACATCTTGTAATATTCTAGTTTTTGAGCTTCTCTAGCACTATACTCTACGAGATCAAGGTATTTACCTCCCTGTATGGGTAAAACCCATAAAGCTTCACTATCCACTATATAGTTTAATGCTTCTCTAGCCCTACTAAGAGTAATCTCTACACTCTCTCTAGCTTTCTCATATCCTACATCGCCTGTAGGTACGTCTAGTATTACAGCTATATCACTCCCAATACTCTTCTGATACTCTATAATATCTCTTTGTGTATACTCTATATCCCCGTACTCTAGTATCTGGTAGCCTCCAGAGTCTGTCATAATTATACCATTGAATCCTAGAAGTTTATGTATACCATACTCTACAGCTTTAGAGCCAAATCTCTTCATAATTAGGTAGGCATTAGTTATTACCTGCTTAAACCCGATATCTCCTATTTCTTCTATACTAACTTCCTGCCTTACAGGATCTATTACTGGGAAAAATACTGGAGTCTCTATAGACCCCCTCCTTAACTTAATTAATCCAATCCTTCCAGCTAAGTCTACATCTTTAACTATAAACATTGTATTCTACTACACCTTAAGACCCTTAGATCTAAGATACTCCATGTATAGGGTATGAACTTTCTGAGCCATAGGGCCAGTACCCTCTACTCCACTCTCAGTTACTCTAACAACCTTACCAACCTCTACAACATTAATATCATCATATACCTTAATTAAATGCCTACCAATATTGCCGTGAGCTACTAGAAACTCTGCAAACTCTTTAGCATCAAAAACAGACCCCTCTTCCAAGATAATCTCAGAGACATAGCTACCACCAACTAAGACTATAGGCCACTTCTTACCCTCATTATCCTCTGCTCCTTCAAGAGCCATATTTAAAGTTGCAATATCAAAACCTACAAGCTTCCCCCTATAATATCTACCGTTATTTAGCTTTACTACTACATTCTTATCAAGTAAGCTATTAAGTTTAGCAACGAACCTCCTTGAAGGCTCAGCAGCTAAAGCCACAGATCTCACCCTAGATTAATGATATCTTAAGACCCTAAATCTTTATTAGCTAAGGTTGAAAGTATAGGCAAGATTTTTAAGTCTAAACATATCCTCCACCAGGAGGGGAATCTCCATGTCTACTATAATAATCAAAGCAGTAGTAGAGAATTTAAAACCAGGTAATATAGAGGGGCAGAAGATAGCCTACTGTAGAATAGGAGAAGAGGGAGAATTAGTATTTGATGTCCTAAGAGATCTAATAAACATTAATCCAAGTGATGAAATAGAGGTAGTAATATCAGAGAATAAACCAGAAAACATAGACCAATACGAGTTCTGCGGGCACGGATACCTAGTAACGCCAGAATCTAAGTTTAATAAGACAATACTATCACTCTGGGGTATAATATTTAAGTTTAAGCCTCCACTAAAACTACAATTAGATAAGAAATACTACCTCTGCTTAAAACATACCTAAACACTCTTACTTATTTTGACTCCTATACTAACTTATCAACATTATATGAACATATACTATGATTAGCTCTGGTAGAAGATATCTCGATTTATAGTAAGAGGAGTTTGGCTATATCTTCTCTATCTATTATTCCAACTAAACTTCTAGTCTTACTATCCTCTGCTACTGGGATTCTACCTATATTCCTATTTACCATTAATACTGCTGCTTCTAGCGCTGTACTTGATGGGTATAGGTATGTACATGGTTTAGTCATTACTGTTTTTACTTTTGGTGTCTTAGCTGGTCCTCTTGCAGCTTCTAAGTGTATTCTTGCATAGCCTTTCCTTAGTAGATCGTATTGTGTTATTATCCCAACTATTACTCCCTTACTATCAACTACTGGGAGTCCAGTATATCTTAATTCTATCATTAGCTTCCACACACTACTAATGGGATCTTCTGGTCTTACTGCTATGGGTTTTAGGGTCATTATATTTTTAATTCTAGTATTCTCTAGCTTACTCTTATGTGCCTCGAGCATATACTCTATAATATCTTCTAATCCTAGGAATGTTTTAAAGTAGCCTTTCTCAACAATTGGAGCATACCATTCATCAACTCTAAGCATTTGCTTTAGAGCATCAACTATACCCACGCTAGGCTCTAATACTATCTTAGGCTGTACTACTAAATCTCTAGCTCTCGCCTCAGTCTTAGTCCCCGTTACTAGTAGAATCTCAGCTCTACTAATAACACCTACAAACTTACCTCTATCAGTTACAGCTACAACTCTAAAACCATAATCTCTCATAATCCTCCTTATAGCTTCAGCTGAATCATCAAGATTCACAGTTATATACCTAGACTTTGCAATATCAGCTACCACATTAGCCACTACTGACACCTCCCAATAGCTAACATGTCAGCTGAGGAGCCCTGAAGTATACTGGGTTTAAATCTAGTCCCCATAGGGAACAACTTACTATGGAATCCCGCTATCCTAACAATATGTTTATTATGAGAGCCTGGAGCTCCTACTATTGTATTACTAGATATTATCTTAATAGTCTCGAGATTCACCGGTAAACACTGTTTCCCCCCCAGGTTTTTGTATACTCCTAGGATAAATTGTGCCTCTACCCCGCGCTTCGCGGTAACTACTAACCACTCCACGCGGGGGTCATGGGCATTCTTCGAGCCTAACGGCACAAAGCTCACATCTAATTTTTATCCCTAGGATAGGATGAGAGAATAAAGCTTATAAACATTCCCTCCCTAGTAGAGTAGTACTTCTCCAAAATCCTACAAAAACCCTTATAAACCTAACGCACAAAACAGCTATCAACCCTATAATTCCCTAAACTCTTTATATCTTAAGAGTTTTAATGCCTTATCCTGTATTAACTTATATCCTAGTATTTTAGCTGACTCTATAATAATACTCTCAGCTAGTTTAAGTTTAATGATTTTCTCGCTCGTATCTAGGGTTAAACCCTTATGGTGGTATACTGGTCTTGTGAAGTCGTAGCCTTTAACTTTGACTTCTCTAGCGTTCATGAGCATAGCTATTAGTATAGCTCTATCTCCATCTGTAAAGCCTCCTAGGGGTATTGTGCATCCTATTGTTTCAACTTGTGATGTATATACTATGCTATTCTTACTTGATAGTAGTTGTTTTAGTATTGATACGCGCTCAATATTATCTCCATGTAAGTGTACTATTAGTTTATCAATAGTACTTATCATTATATGTAGGCTTTTAAGTTCTAAGTCTAGATCTCCAGTAATATATAATGGTTTAAAGCCTGTACTTAGAACTATGGGAAACCCTCCTTCAGGAGCTGCTATTATATTGCAGTCACTTAAATCTATTTTTTGCTGTGATGGTCCAATAATACATATAATATTATCCTCTATAGTGCTACGTAGACTAGCTAGGGTTAAGCATTCATCGTAGCACATGCTAGGCCCTATTAGAGATGCTATAGTCTCTCTATGCCTAGGGTAGCCTAGTACTGGCTCAACAATATTATAGTATAGGTTTATAAGCCTACTAGCTTTTTGGCCCAAATCCTCTAAGCTCTTGCAGTATGAGCTCAACCACTCTAACATACCTCTCATCACCCCTACTAGCTCTCTCAATACACCATCTAAGCCATTTAGCATACTCTAGGAAGCTATCCTCTAATACGCCGGCACGAGCTTTAGTTAATAATATGAGTAGTTCTATAAAACAGCCCATAACCCTAGTATATGGGGGAGGAGCTCCGGTTAAGTAGGTGAAGCTAGAACACTCATAAATATCAAATTCCATACTTTCCCCAACAAGCCTAGGAGTACACGAATACCAGGCTCCCAGCATAGAATTAAGGCTAGGGCAGCCATCAACCCCCCACTCTAGGCTAGACTCAAAACTATGATTAAGGCTATAGTAGAAGCTAAGAGGATCAACAGGAGATAGTAGTAGGAGCCTAGACACGTTAAGCTTAAGAATCTTATACAAGCCAGCACCCGCGTATACCCTAAAGACGGGACTATCACCAAAAAATAAGCCCAAAGGCATACTATACCTATGACCACAAGGTATAGCTATAAACTCGTAATAAACACCTCTAATAAACAAACCCCAACCCTCAAACTATAACTATGAAAATAAAGAAAATAAACTCTAAACAATAAACTACAAATAACGGTCAATGAAGAAATCTACCGCTACTGAAAAATGATGTAGCGAACTCCCACCAGAGACCACTTACTAACACCTAAGTCTCTCTAGAGCTAGCTGTACCTTAACTCAACACAATGGTCATGAGCATCCTTTCAAGCTAGCATAGCTAGACCTACATCTAATTTAAAACCTTAACCGGCTTAGAGTGCTGAGTTTCTCGGTAGATTGCTATTCATAGCTTTCATACTATCTTATATCCGGCCTCCTAGCCATCTACCTCTTAATGGACTCCCAAGACCCCCCATAGTGGCGGCTCCCACACGGTTGCCCGCTGTTCACAGTCCCCACAGCTCTAAGCTTTAGGTTCTCGGATTCATGGAAGAAGACGGTTAGAAGATAGAAGAAGATGAGCCAGCTGGTGAATAGGCTGATGTTTAGGATTAATTCATTTGTATAGATAGATAGGAACGTGTAGGATGTCATTATGCCTCCGTGTA
>JAUQQR010000068.1 GCA_030549835.1 Thermoproteota archaeon | reverse complement strand
GTGATAAGACGAGATAGCATCCTAGCACCAGTAGTCTTAGAAACTATGCATATCAATAGGAGCATTATAAGCTTCCTATGATACCTTACGTGGTATGTGAGGATCTATAGGCTTGGACTGAGATCTTTGTTAAGCCTAGTTTTCTAAGCGCCTCCTTAACTCTTACTGGTGGGTGTGCCGGTACTTGTAGCTCTACACATTCTCCTTCTACTAATGCTCTTGATACTTCTGGCCATGTGAGTGCTTCTAATATAATCTTCGACTTATCCTTACACCCTCTAACTCTTAATTCTAAAACTTCAACACATTCACTAGAGTATACTCTGAGATACACTTCTAGGTTAGAATCCTGGTGTATTAAAACGTCGAAAATAGATGACTCAGATATATAGAGTCTACTCTCGAGCTCTATGATCTCATCTATTGGTAGAATTGATAAGTCTTCAATGCAGGTGGCTCTATGCGTGGGTTCAACTTCATCCCTTGAATCATCTCTTAAAACCAAAATCATCGCCACCTCCCCATTATTCAGGTGAGACAGGTGTCTTCACAGGCTTAGCCTCAGACCCGTGGATTCTTCATCTATAAGCTGATTACTCTATATTCATTATTCTCCATTTACTA
The DNA here is from genome assembly GCA_030549835.1 of Thermoproteota archaeon. Classification (GTDB taxonomy): domain Archaea; phylum Thermoproteota; class Thermoprotei_A; order Sulfolobales; family Acidilobaceae; genus DSZV01. The sequence continues at coordinate 2,103 of JAUQQR010000068.1, read as the reverse complement.
TAATACCTACTAGTTAGAGTTTAAATACTTAGGCTGTATAATATGATACTAGTTTGTATTATGCATAGCTTTAGCTATAACTACTTAATAAATCCCACTATTTATACATATAGATATTGACATAACTATTTATATACATCTAAATATATAGATATTATGGGATGAGAGATGAAGTTTCTCAGATGTCGTGAGATACCTCCACCTACAGGGAAGAAGGTTGCTATTATTGGTGCTGGGCCTGCAGGGCTTGGAGCTGCTGGTGTTTTAAAGTGTCATGGCCATGATGTTATAGTTTTCGATATGTTGCCTGAAGCTGGAGGTATGATGTTTTTCGGTATACCTGATGATAGGATTCAGAAAGATAGGATTAGGGAGGCTGTTAGAGAGCTTATGAATGCTGGTGTAAAGTTTATGTTTAATACTAAAGTTGGTAGAGATATATCACTTGAGGATATTATTGAGACTTTCGATGCAGTACTAATAGCTACTGGTACCTGGAAGACTAGGAGGCTAGATGTTGATGGCGAGGATTTACCATGGATTCTACCTGCTGCTGAGTGGATTGTAGAGGTTCATATGGCTAGGTATGGCCATATACCGTGGAGTGATGTTATTAAACCCCATGGCACAATATTAATTGTAGGTGCTGGTTTAACTGCTGCAGATGTTGCAACAGTACTACTCACATACCCAGAGTTTAAGGAGAGAGTTGAGAAGGTAATATTAAGCTATAGGAGGACTAGAGAACTAGCACCTATGAGATTATCAGAGTTTGAGAGATTAGAGAAGATGGGAGTTGAAGTCTTAGAGCTCACACAACCAATAAAATTCTATGAGAAAGATAATATGAGAATAGCTAGGCTCATTAAAATGAAGCTAGTAAAAACACCTGAAGATAAAAGACCTAAACCAGTACCAATAGAAGGCTCAGATTTCGAGCTAAGAGTAGACTACGTATTTAAAGCTATAGGAGAAATACCAACACCACCATTCGAAGATAAACAACACAATATAGAATTAAACCCAGACAATACAATAAAGGTAGATGAACACTTTAGAACAACAAGACCAAATGTATTTGCAGCCGGAGACGTTAAACATGGACCAAGCCTAATAGGACCAGCACTAAAATCTGGACTTGATGCAGCAATAAAAATACACCAATACCTAACAGGAATACTAAAATAACATAAAATACATACCAATAAATTTAAACACAAAATTCTCACAAATACTAAGGTGAGGAGAAATACCTATAGACATAGTATGTGGTATGGAAGTTCCAACCACAACAAAATATAAGACAATATATAAGGGTAAAATATACTATTTCTGCTGCGAAGATTGCTTAAAGAGCTTCGAAGAAGACCCAGAACATTACATAAAACATGGACCTGAAGGCCACCACCACGCATAATACTCGTGATATTATTATGAGAACATATACAATTCTCTTTCTCATAATAAGTACAGGGTTGATAGCATCAATTATAGGATACCTAGATTATAAATCTCTAGGTAACATGTGCCCTCAGACAATAGAGCTCATCAATTGTAGAAATGTATACATCATACCAGAGGCTAGAGTACTTGGATTACATTTAAGCGAATTAGCTCCCTTATACTTCACTACACTACTAGCAACTCTAACACTATACAAGTTAACAAATACTAGAATCCTGCTACAAACCAATATACTGCTATCAATAACTGGATTTACTCTAACACCATACCTAATATACCTAGAACTAGGAGTAGCTAAAGCACTATGCATATACTGTACAATAATGCACATATCAATAATAGGACTAACAATAACATACATATATACCTATAAAGAGCTAATCTCTAAACAATAACAATCCCTTACCCTATCCCAGAGAGTACTAATTCTATAATATCTACACTACTTTCTACTCCCTTTAGGGAAATACTTTAGGTTCCTTCCTAATCTTATTCCCCCTTTAAGGGCACTGTCATCGCCCTTTATATGAGTCCCTTTAGGGAGGATAACCACTATTTAACTACTACCATTCATAGTTTGAATATTTAATTCTATGTATTAGGATAGGTTTAGTTCTCATCTGGAGAATTTGAGGCTAT
>JAUQQR010000067.1 GCA_030549835.1 Thermoproteota archaeon | reverse complement strand
CATAAAGATTATGGTAGGCTTAAGACTAATATCATATTATCTGATGAGGATCTAACAGAGATTTCTCTTAGAGCAACAACCCTCTCTGGTAAGGGTATATCGGAGAGGAGGCCAATACCATCATTTGTAGAGCCTAGATACTTCTCTAGATTCTCAATAGTCTATAGGAGTGATATTAATGCTAGGAGGTATATAGCCCTAGATATTAGGAAGCAGCCTGCAAATCCATGGAGTATATTTAAACTTATAGATGTAAATACTATGAGTATTGAGGAGGCAGCATTCCTATGGTTAATGGTTAAATATAAGATCCCATTAATGGTTATAGGAGAACTATTCACAGGGAAAACAACAACAATAAACGCCTTACTATCAACAATACCACCAGAATCTAGAGTATTCACTATAGAAGATGCCCCAGAACTAGTAGCACCAACAAAGTACTGGATTAGAACTATGACTAGAGAAGATGCAGAAAACCCGGAGGATAGAATAACAGTATTTAAACTACTCAAAATAGCTGTTAGGATGAGCGTAGACTATATTATAGTAGGTGAGGTTAGAGGCGAAGAAGCTAGAGACTGGGCTCAAGCAGTCCTAGTAGGCCACGGGGGACTCACATCATTCCACGCATCATCTCCAGAAGCTGCAATAACAAGACTTAAACTCCCACCAATAATGGTCCCAGATCAAGCCCTCAAATACCTTAATATATTCATAAAAATGGAGCCAGTACAAGTTGAAGGAGAGGCTAGGCTTAGGAGAGTTACTAGACTATATGTACATGATAGTGATAGAGTACATATAGTTTTCACATATGATCCGTTAAGGAATGAGATAGTTAGGATAGCTAATCCTCTAAGCTTTAGCTTCATAGATAAAATAACTAAGGGTTATGGTCTTAAAATAGAAGATTTAAAGAGTGAATATGAAGCCATGAAGAATGTAATAGCTAAGACTATGGAGGAGCTAGTAGCTAAGTATAGAGATCCAGCTAATATCCCATATATTGAGGTACCATCAATACTCTATAGTAGGCTTAGAGAAGAGTATAGGTGACCTAAAAATGTACGTGTATAGCTTAACAGCTACAATAACTCTCCTAGTAATCGCAGTAATACTAGCAGTAATACTACCACCAGATATTAGCCCATACATTATAGTAATGTTGATAGCAATAATTGCATTAGCAGGCTCAACTATAGCTAGTATATCTAGATACATAGAGGATATAATATACGATATACTACTTAGAGAATTTAGGAAAGCTGGGGCTCCACTACCAAGAGGTTACTCTATACTAATAACTATTACCCTCATATTTGGATTTCTAATTTTCACATCAAGCCTTATAATATTCTTTGTAGCAATAGTATTAGGTCTTACAGCTATTTATCAAACTACTATAATATTAGTTATATCATCCTTATCGCTAGCTGCTGGCGTTTTAACAATACTACTAGTCTCTACTTTATCTCCTAAAATAATATTATCCTTTAAGAAGTTTGGTACCAATGTAGAGCTTCCATTCCTAATAGCAATGCTTAGAGTATTCTCTAGAACACATCTATCACTTTATGAGATATTTAAGCTTGTCAGTGAATCTATAGCTCTTAAAAGTTGGAGTTCTGAGGTTAGAGAGAGGGAGAGAATTGCTAGGTCTAAAGGCGTATCATTTCTAACTGCTATGGCTGAGCTTGGAGACGAGCACCCCTCTGAGGCTGTTAGAGATATTATTAAGAGGATAATGATTACCGGCTCATATGTAGGTAACCCAGCTGATGTAATTGATAGAATCTCTGATACCCTATTTGAGGATATGAGGGGTAGACTTGAGAGACTTACAGGTTACATGTATATTGCTCTCGGTATACTAATGATATCACTACTCCTTATTCCATTATTAGCCTCAACGCTTGCACCTATACTAGGGATACCATCATATATTATAGCTTTCTCAGCTGTAGCTGTAGCTGTGCCATTAGTAATAGCAATTTATTCTCTAGTTCAGAGCCTATACCCCTCAGGCTTCATGTTCAATCCTCCTCGAGTCCTCAAGTTCTTATTTACAGGCTCTCTATTTATCCTAGTATCCTCTCTACTAGTATCAGTACTTGCTATGAGAGTAGGCTCTAAGCTTAACCTAGCTCCACTATACACTCTCATGGTTGTATCACTAATACCACCACTAGTTCTAACATTAGCATATTGGTCTAGAGTATCTGTTTATGAGAGGCTACTTAAGCTAACCTCAGATGCTGCTGAGATGTCACATGTTACCGGGGAGAATATAGTAACTATTATGTTGAGGTTAGCTGAGAAAGATAGAGTTATGAGTAGGGTAATTGAGGATTTAGAGAAGAGTATTATAGATGATAGAGTTAGAGTAAGATTAGTTAGTGGAGCTCCAAACCTACTATACGCGTCATTCGTTGAGAACCTAATATACTCTCTTAGGATAGGATCTCCTGTAAAAGCTTTAATTGAGCTAGCTAGAGTATACGATAATCTCAATAATATACTGAGTAGGCATAAGTCAGCTATGAGAGGCGTCGAGTTATCAATAGCAGTGGTAGCTGGAGCACTATCAGTATATGTAGCCTATATGCTAAGAATGCTAACAGGTATAGTAGAGAGTATAAAGGCTCAAGGCGTAAGCCTACCACCACTCCTAGCTAGATTCCAGATAGTATTAAATATGGATATTATCCAAGCTATAATTATAGCTATGGCTATAGCAGCATTATCACTAGGTATTATAGTAGAGAAGGCTAAGAATGGAACAGTATTTACATCATCAAGAACAATACTTTTATATATGGTAATCGTAACAGCTGGAATAATAGCAGTACTA
>JAUQQR010000030.1 GCA_030549835.1 Thermoproteota archaeon | reverse complement strand
TACTCTCTTCTCACTTATAGCTTCAAAGCCATCAATACCCATACCATCGACTGTTACTACTCTAAATCCTCTATTTGAGAGTAGTTTTGCTGAATCTCTAAGCTCAACCACACTAATACCTGTAGGATTATAAATTACTATATATTCATTACTGCTAGGTATTCTATTCCCCTTAGCGCTAAGCCAGCTTAACAGTAACGCCTTCTCATAGGTTTTACTTATAGCTGCAACCTCACCTACACTCCTCATCTCTGGACCTAGGCTGGGGTAGGAGCCTCTAAGCCTATCCCATGAGAATTGTGGTGTTTTTACACCATACCAGTAGGGCTTCAATAAGTTAAATGCTCCTTCTTCAACCACATCTCTAATCTTACCTTCTAGTACTGCTTCTGCCGTTGCTTTCATGAGATTATATCCTGTAGTTTTACTAGCAAAAGGCATAGATCTACTAGCTCTAAGATTTAATTCTATAACGTATATATCATTATTTTTTAGTAGCATCTGGATATTGAAAGGACCTACAATGCTTAGTGTTTCAGCTATAGTCTTAGCTATAATACATGCTCTCCTAGCAGTCTCATCATCTATAGATCTATAAGGGATTATCATGGTTGAATCACCACTATGCACTCCCGCAGGCTCCACATGTTCTATTAGGGTTCCAACAATGGTTCTCCCATCGCTAACAGCGTCTATCTCAAACTCCTGTGCATTCTCTATGAATTTAGATATAATAACAGGATATTTGGGGGATATTTTAGCAGCTCTAGATATATAGTTTACTAGATCATCCCTACTATAAGCTATTCTCATTGATGTACCACTTAATACATAGCTAGGTCTAACTAAGACAGGGTATCCTATGTACTCTGCAAATTTAACTGCCTCTTCTATCTTAGACGCATTAGTCCAGGGAGGCTGCTTTACTCCAAGTTCGTCTAGTAGCTTACTAAATAGTGCTCTATTCTCAGCTATATCAACACTTAATCCTCTAGTACCTAGTAGTTTAACTTGTTTCTTCTCGAGGTAGAAAGCTATGTTATTAGATATTTGCCCTCCTAGGAAGGCTACTACACCTATAGGCTTCTCAAACTCATATATATCCAGTACTCTCTCTACTGTGATTTCTTCAAAGTATAACTTATCATTAATATCCCAGTCTGTTGATACAGTTTCTGGGTTAAAGTTTAATACTATAACCTCATATCCTAGTCTCCTAGCCTCATCTGAGAATGCTACTATACTCCAATCAAACTCTACACTAACACCTATCCTAAAGCCTCCCGCCCCTAATACTATTATCTTAGGCTTTGATGTAGCTGGTTTAACGTCGTCCTCCCACCCATTATAGGTTAAGTATAGGTAATTTGATGTAGCTGGCCATTCTCCAGCTAGTGTATCTATTTGCTTTACTACAGGTCTAACGCCATACTTTAATCTCAGTTTCCTAATATAATCCTCTTCTAGTCTTAGAGCTCTAGCTATCAAATCATCGCTGAATCCTAGCCTCTTCGCCTCCGCTATTATACCTATAAGCTCTCTCTCCTCTAACTCTCTAACTCTTAGACTCTTGAGCTCCTCGTAGAAGCTGACAGTGTCTCTAATCTGTTTTAAGAAGTGCTTATCAACACCGGTATATCTATATATAGTCTCTATATCTAGCCCTAACTTAAATGCCTTAGCAACATATATAGGCCAGTATGGTTCTCTAGCTGCTAGCTTCTCGAGTATATATTCTCTCACTATATTGTCATCCTCATATAAAGGTCCTCCTACTATGCCAGGCTCTCCGATATCTAGCATTCTTAGAGCTTTCTGTAAAGCTTCTATAAAACTCCTCCCAATAGCCATAACTTCTCCTACACTTTTCATCTCTGTTCCAATACTTCTATCAATATAATCGAATTTATCTAAATCCCATCTTGGAATCTTTACTACAACATAGTCTAGGCTTGGCTCGAAATTAGCTGATGTTAGTCTGGTAACCTTATTCATAACCTCGTATAGCTTATAGCCTAATGCTAGCTTAGTTGCTATATATGCTAGGGGGTAGCCTGTAGCTTTACTAGCTAAAGCACTACTCCTAGACATTCTAGGATTAGTTTCTATAATATAAGCCTCATCGCTGTTGAATGGATTTAATGCAACTTGGACATTACCCTCACCGATAAGCATTATAGCCCTCCCAACAGCTATAGATAAGTTTCTTGAAAGCTGGTACTCATGGTCTGTTAGTGTCTGGCAAGGTGCTACTATTATAGACTCCCCAGTATGAACACCCATCGGGTCTAGATTCTCTAGGCATGCTATAGCTGCTACATTATCTATATTATCTCTTATAACTTCAAATTCTATCTCTTTCCAGTGGTAAAGATACTTTTCTAGTAGAACTTCTCCAATCTCTGACTGGGCGAAAGCAGCTTTAAGTCTACTAGCTAGCTGATCTCTATTCCAAGCTATAAAGCTACCTGCACCTCCTAAATTAAAGCTAACTCTAACCATAACAGGGTATCCTATATCTTCAGCTACGTGTAGAGCCTCCTCTACACTCTTAACAGCCGAACTTGGGGGTACTGGTATGCTATGCTCTCTCATAACACTACTAAAGAGTGATCTAGATAGAGCTCTCCTAATACCCTCAATTGGGGTTCCGAGAACTTTTACAGAGTATTTAGTGAGAATCCCCTCATCATATAACCTGACTCCTAGACTTAGAGCTGTCTGACCTCCGAATCCTATCATTATACCGTCTGGCCTCTCAACCTCTAGAATCTTAGCAATATACTCTAGCTTAAGTGGTAGTAGGTAGACTTTATTAGCAAACTTATAGCTAGTCTGGATTGTAGCTATATTAGGATTTACTAATATAACCTCTAAACCCTCCTCCTTTAACGCCTTGAGAGCCTGGTTACCGCTATAGTCAAACTCTGCCGCTTCAGCTATCTTAATAGCCCCCGACCCTAATACTAGGACTTTATTTATTGTCTCCACTTTTTAGCACCATTTTCTTAAAGAGACTAAATATCCATGTTGTGTCATGGGGCCCCGGACCGCCTTCTGGATGGAACTGTACTAGTATTAAGTCTAGGCTTTCATGCTTTAGCCCTTCAATACTACCATCATCTATATTCTTAAACCATACTTTTAACCCTGTACCTTCTAGGCTATTCTCATCTATAGCGAAGCCGTGATTCTGTGTTGTTATATAGCTCTTACCCGATACTACATCTACTACGCCTTTATTGGGACCTCTATGGCCGTATGTAAGCTTGTAGGTCCTGGCTCCTAAGGCTATGGATGCTAGCTGTAAGCCTAGACATATACCTAGTACTGGCTTATTAGAGTATACTATCTCCTCTACTACCTTAGCTTTATCTCTAAGTATTGCTGGATTACCTGGCCCATTGCTTAATACTACTCCGTCATAGTCTCCTATTAAATCTCTAGCTTTAGAGCTACATGGAAATCTGTGAACCTCAAATCCTAGTCTAAGGAGCCATCTAAGAATACCGTACTTTAAACCACAGTCTAGAATTGATATCCTAGCTATAGGCTTACCTTCAGGCCTATGAACTACTATACTCTTAGGTGATACTCTATCAGTAAAGTCTATTAAATCATATGATTTAGCCTTCTCGAGGCTAGACCTCAACTCCTCCCAGCTTATATGGTCACCTTCTCTATATACTGCGAGTGAAGCCATTAATACCCCTGTGCTTCTAACTCTCTTAACTAAAGCTCTAGTATCAACTCTATACATTCCAGGTACACCATTACTTTTAAGCCAGTCGCTTAGAGAAGATACACTTAAGTAGTGGTTATGAGGTGGAAGCTCTGATACTATAAAACCCTCAACATGAATCTTATCAGACTCGTAGTTTAAAGGTATACCACAACTAGTATGCTCAGTAGTAGGTACTCCATAGCAGCCAACCATAGGATGTGTCCATATGAGAATCTGCCCTGCAAAGCTTGGATCCGTAAGAGCCTCAGTATAGCCAGTCATACTAGTACTAAAAACTAGCTCTCCAACCCTAATACCTATAGCTCCAAAGCCGCATCCCTCAACTGCTGTACCATCAGCTAGTAGTAGCCTAGCTTTAAGCCCATTAGCACATCTAAGCCCCGGCATCGATATGTAATTCAATAAGCCCGCACCATCCTAGGCTACTTACAGCTTATAAGTGTTACTGCTACTATTGAGTATAGTAGTAAATTGGATACTATAAACAGTATTATTACTCATTTATAACAACCTCTAGGTAGCATTGCATTAATAGACTCTAGCTTTAACTCTAAGACTCCTAAGCTACCCTCAGACTCCTCAATATACTTAATAGTACTGCTTATGCTTGGAGACCCTGACACAGGCCTCTCTATGAAGTTTAATGGTTCAATACTAATGCCGTACTTTTCAGAGACTTTAGTATAGAATTCTCTAGTATCCCTACATTCCCCGATTAGAATAGCTATCTCCTCATAAATTATTCTAAACGGCCTCCCGGTTTTTAGTGCTACAAGCTCTACTATGTCTGGTGCTAGTATAGGATAAGTATAGATGTCTCTAGCCATAGCTTCAGTGTTAACCCTAAGCTTAGCTATTATATCGTTGAGCATATTTAAGGTATTTATTGTATCGCTTAGAGCTCTTATAGCATAAATATTTGCCTCCTGTAAGTCTAAGTTATACCCTGAGGGTAAACCTTTAAGTATACTAGCTACTACTACAAAATTACCTATAGCCTCCCCAGCCTTAGCTCTAGCAACTTCTAGTGTTACAGGATTTCTCTTATGAGGCATTATACTACTAGTAGATAAGTGCTCTGAGGGCAATATGAAGAATCCTATATAGGGAGTAGATAGTAGTATCAAATCTTCTACTATCCTTGAGATCGAGGTCATTAAACTAGCATTAATAGCTAGTAGTAGTAGCATGAAGTCTCTACTACTTGAAGCGTACAGGGTATTATATACTAGTTTACCGCCAAAGAGTATTGATGCTAGTCTCTCCCTATTAATAGGTGTCATAACTCCAGCTACTGGACCAGAGCCTAGGGGAGATTTAAATGTTAATTCTAAGACTTTAAGGATAGCCTCTACATATGTTGATAGCATCTCATCTATGTATAGTAAGTAGTGTGCTAGCGTCGATAGCTGTGCTGGGTAGAAGTGAGTATAGAGGGGGATAAGTGTATCTAAGTAGTTCTTAGCCATTGACAATAGACTCCTCCTCAGACTTATTAATACTCTTAACTCCTCTAGTACTAGCCTTGAAAGCTTTAATCTTAAAGCTGCAGCTACATGGTCATTCCGGCTCCTACCTAGTGCTAAGTATCCAGCCTTATCTCCAAGCTTATTCCTCATATATAACTCTATAGACTCATGTACATCCTCAGAGCTGGTAGAGAAGAGGGGTGATGGATCGCTTTTTAAAATCCTAATCTCAGATATAATCTCATTAGCTACATGTGGTGGTATAGAGTTTGAGTCTTTTAATTCATTAACATGTGCCTCTAGAACTTCTAGAACCTCACATACTATAAGCTTATCTTCTTCTAGGGATGATATGTAGTCTAGTATAGATTCATTAGTTGGTCCTAGTAGTATTCTCCTGTACATACATTACGGCACCTATCACTTATTAAGCCAATGTCTATAAGCTTTCATTGCTTGTAGCCCGTAAAGCTCTATAAAACCTATGGAGAGTTTCTGATCAAATATACTCTTAAAGTAGGAGATTAGCTCGTAATCATATAGTGCATAGGGGGAGCTCCTGCCAACAACACTAATACTACCCCTATGTAACTTTACTCTTACTACCCCTGTAACCATAGACTCTATAGTTTCTATGAATGAGTCTAAGGCTTCTCTTAAAGGCTCAAACCATAGGCCTTGATATACTAGCTTAGCCCATTCGCTATCAATAATCTCCTTAAAGTCTAGTGTCCTCTTTGTTAATATAAGTCTCTCTAAATCCTTATGTGCTGTTATTAGTGTAAGAGCTCCTGGGACCTCGTAAACCTCCCTACTCTTTAAACCTATAACTCTATTCTCAATCATATCAACTCTTCCCACTCCATGAGATCCCGCAATTTGATTCAATTGTCTTATAAGCTCTACTGGTTTAAGCTTTACATCATTAATAGCTACTGGTACTCCCTTCTCGAAACTTATATCAATATATTGCGGTTCTTCAGGGGCTCTATTAGGATTTACAGTCCACGAGAATACTTCTTCTGGCGGCTCAACTGTAGGATCTTCTAGTACTCCACCCTCAATTGATCTACCCCATAAGTTCTCATCTATACTATATACCTTACTCTTAACAGGGATTCCATGCTTAATAGCATACTCTATCTCCCACTCTCTACTCAATCCCCAATCTCTAACAGGAGCTATGATCTTGATGTGTGGAGCCAGAGTCTTAATAGCTATATCAAATCTAATCTGATCATTACCCTTACCCGTACAGCCGTGGGCTATAGCTTCAGCATCTTCTCTTAAAGCAACTTCTACAACCTTACTAGCAATTAGAGGTCTAGAGAGAGCTGTAGATAGAGGATAAAGATTATCGTATAGAGCATTTGCTTTAATAGCTTTAAATATGTAGTCTCTAGCAAACTCTTCTTTAACATCTATAGTGTAATGCTTTATAGCCCCTAATTTTAAAGCTTTCTCCTCAATAGCCGTGAAATCTTCTGGCTGACCTACATCAACTGTAACTGTAATGACCTCAGCACTGAGCTTTTCTTTTAATAGCTTAAGTATGACAGATGTATCTAAACCTCCAGAGTATGCTAAAACAATTTTCATTATAAGCACCTATACATAATTAATGATAAATAACATTAAAAAGCGTTTTGTAACAGAAATCTTGAATAAGCAATTAAACTGTTATATTTGTAACTGAGATCTCATTGATTTAATTAATGTTTCAAGTACTCTATAGGCTTCCCAAGCCTTAGCTGATTCTACTAGAATAATAGTATCATTATAGCATGATACAATCTGTGTTATATTTATATCATTCTCATATAGTGTTGAAGCTATTAGAGCTACTACTCCAGGTGTCTCAACTATTTCTTTAGGACTCACAAGTATTACTGCTGTTTGATCATTTAAAACTTCTATAATATCTTCCCTCCCCACAATCTCTAATAGCTTCACACTATCCTCTTTTGATACTATAAATGTAAAAGTATTCACTCCTTGTAGTATTTGGAAGAACCTAGAGGATTCCATAAGCTTAACTAATTCTACTAGTTTAAGTATGACTCTATGCTTCCTTACAGTAACTACGATAAGATCTGATTGTATTTGTAAAACTGTTGAGCCTAAAACAAGTTTAAGCTTAACTTTTAACTCCTTCTCACTCTCTAAAATCTCATTCCTAACCCGAATTAATGACATCTTTATAGCACCATGAGATGCTGTAATACCCCTTACTTTTAGCTCTTCAGATAGTAATCTGGCAAGAGAACTATAATTCACTATACCCTCAGCTAAGCATCCTCTAAGAAAAGGCTTAGATAATATAAGACCTCTCACTACACTAGCTATGCTAACACGAGCCAAGACTTAACACCAAAACTTAATATAGCACAGAATAGTTATATCTATCACTCACTGTTAATCAAAGTACGTGTAGCCGTTCCTTCTCAATTTCTTGAGGAAATACTTATAAGCCATACCTACCTAATATAATCCTATTCTAGAGTCTTCTCCCGACACATATTTTCTTCCTGAAAGACTCTCTCCTAGCTATGGCGTCAAGGCTCCTAGCGGCCTTTATACTTTTAACTATATTGAAGAAAGCTGTGAGAGCTACAATTAAAGTATCTAAGAGAAAGCCAGGGTTTATGCATGTGTCTATGACGACAACATTGTTCTCCTAGCTATCTCATCGAGTCTCCTAGCAAGTACATACAACGTCAACCCCCAAATCAACTATGAAGACTACTTGATCGTACACCTTGACGAGGAAATAGTCCTAATGTGGCTGTTCTGTGTTTTATAGCTGTTTATATTGCTTTATACTATTCTGAGTATAGAGGAAAAGCTTATAAATCAACTCTACTATCCTTAGTGCTAGGAGCTACCCGGCGAGGGATTGAGAGCTTATAAATGAAAGCTTCCCCCAAGGATAGCCCCTATTAGTACTCAAGATGCGGGGTGCCTAGGGGTCGCCCTGAGCGCCCACAGAGGGTGATGAAAGCCCAAGACAGATGCGGGGGAACAAGGGATGAGGCTATGAAATCACCAGATATAAACCAATATAAGAGCTGAACCCCTGTAGCGTGCACAACAACACATCCTTTAAAGCCTTAATATTATAGGAGACAGCTACTCCAAGCCTCTCACCGAGACCGAGCACCTCTCCAGCATCTAAACCTAGTATCTTAGTGTCTATATCTACAACACCGGTAATCTCGTGGCCCGTTTTCCATCCTAGGTTTTTTGTATACTCCTAGGATGGGTTGTGCCTCCTGCCCCGCGCTTCGCAGCTGCTACCAAGCCACTCCACGCGGGGGTCATGGACGCCTTTCAAGCCCAACGACACAGGGCTTACAACTAGTCTACACTGATATAAAGAATCTTACAGAAACCTTAAAACCTACTCACCAAAAACAGCTACCCTACCCTATAACATTGAAGGTTATCGGGTACTCTAGAATAGGTGACTCTACAGTATATAGAATTGAGCCTGGAACATGTATACAAAGCCTGCGGGGTTCGGTAAAGAGAGGATACATTGAGGTAATAAGTATTCTAAACATAGTACCAACTATAGCAGAGATACTTGGAATAGATAGACCTAAAGACTCTATATCAGCACCTCTACCAATAAAAACAGAAACACTAGTAATACCAACAACTACTACATTACAAACTACAACAACATTAACAAAGACTATAGAATCTATAATAATATCTCTAGCAACTATGATACAAACAAGCACAGTTGAAAACTTAGACTAGACACATTAGTGGCAATAGCTATCATAATGCTACTGGTAGGAGTAACTATCGGGTTCATTATAAGGAAGAAGTAGTAGACTTAGAGCATCTATTTTATATATCTCCTATCATATTTTTGTGTTTATCATTAGAATATCTAGGAATTTTAAACTATAAACCAGTCATCTCTCTAAGAGACTATGTCTTAAAGGTAATTTGAAGTTATCTAATTTAAATTTATGGAGGTGATTTTATGATATATAACAAGTACGTGTTTTTAAATACATTCTTAGTTATATACCGTATTGTTTGAGGTGATTATAGTGCAGACTAGGTATAGTCGTGGTATTAGAGGTGTTTTAGTGTTAGATTATGTTTTTAGTCCACACTATAGACTTTATGTTCTAGCATTTATTCTTGGGTTAACCTCTGTGCTTATGAGTTACTCACAGTATCTTTTAGCTGGTAGGGGGAGTCTTTGGGGTATAACTACTGGTGAGTCTAAGCTTGGAGGCTGGTTCTGGTATTTATTAATCGATCCTAGAATCTCAGAGACACTCTATTATAATCAGTTTAAACTTATACATCCCCTCGCCGACCCTACCCAGATGATTGTTATTGGTATTTTTATTGGGGGTCTAGTAGCTTCTCTTACATTAGGAGAATTCGCTATTAAACATATACCTAACAGGTGGATGCTTATTCAAGCTATTATTGGAGGTTTTCTCCTAGGCTATGGTGCTAGGCTAGCATTAGGGTGCAATATCGGTAATTACTTATCAGCATGGGCTTCAGCAGGGGTTAATGCATTATCATTCACCTTAGGTATGCTCCCCGGGGTATGGCTTGGAACAATTATCCTCGAGAGAGTCTTCTTAGAGAGAGCTAGACCATATAAGTTCTCTATAAGACCAAGTAGGAGAAACCAGTATTTGCTAGCCCTAATAGTGCTAGCTCTACTAGCAATACTATACCTTAATGCTCAAGGGATTACTACTATGATTTGGCTAGTATTTGGACTAATCTTTGGCTTCGTAGGATACGCTTCTAGACTATGCTGGGCTACCGGTTTAAGAGAAATAACTAATCCACTACACGGTACTGGAGGGCGCATGCTAACAGCTGTAGCAATAACAATTATAGTATACTCTATAGGGGTATGGCCTCTAATAATCATAGATCCTAATGGAGTAAGCTTAAGCCTAGCTAAAGGGGCAGGGCAGATACAGATATTCATAGGAGGCGTATTATTTGGTATAGGGATGGGTTTAGCCGGCTCATGCATATTTAGTAGTGAGTGGAGAGCTGGAAGCGGGAGTATATATGCTTTAACTGTGCTCCTCTCAACAATACTACTAGGAATGCCTATATTAGCATACCATTATGAGACATGGATTAGAATAATACCACAAGTATATCCTAATCTAAGCTTCTACCATATACTAGGCCCCCTGGGCGTAGTAGCTCCATTATCTTATACAGTAATATTACTCTTAATAGCTAATCAGGATCTAAGAGTAAGATTACTAGGTATCTTAAGTCTCCAGCCTCTAAGAATAAGGGTTAGGTAGGAGTTGATTCTAGCTACTGCTTTTTTCCCTACTTACCGAAAGCTAGCCTCATCCCGTCCTGTAATCTATCTGCGCCTGCGAAAGCCATCATCTTATTCTCTCCTACAGGTATTAGTGTGGTTGAGCTTAGAGATTCAGCAAAACTACTCTCAAATAGAGGATTTAGAGTAGTAACAGTCGATGGTATGGGTATTGATGGCTTTGAAGCTATAAGTGAGAAGAGAGTACTAGATCTAATAAGTAAGGGTCTAGTAGGTCTAGTAATAACTACAGGATATAATCCTACAATGGATTACAGAATAAGAAGACTTGCTGCAGACATGATGATACCTCTAATTCTAAACCATAGGTTAGCACTAGAATTATCAAAGAGTATAGTAGAGTATGAGGGTATAAGTACTAGCGATATTAGAGATATGAGTAGCTTCTGGGTAAACTATAAGGATATAATTAGGGTACAAAATAAATAAAACCTAATACACTCTACAATTGGGATTCAGCACTGATATAGATCCACTGCCATATCTCTATATCCTCATTGACTTTGAGTTTACATCACTCCCTAGCTCATTCATGGCGACCTCTGGCTACTTAACGTTTTGAGTACTAGCAGAAAGCTACCATTTTCAGGGAGAGCTTTATAAGCTTTCTATTTTCCCATTAAGAACTCCTACATTGGTAGAGGTAGTTTACGAGACTTCCATTATAGCCGGAGAATGCTATGAAACAGCTATAAAACCCAAAACTGTTATATTAGACTTCTCATTTCATAGAACTTATTAGCGCTAATATAATTGATATTAAGCACCACAGGTTTCATGAAACTGAAACGGTTATTTTAAGGCTTTAACCTATTTCGCTAAGTTATAGGATCTAAAGTGTGGAGAACACAGATTCCTAAGAGCATTTATGCTAGATTCTTTGTTAGCTGGAGTAGAGTTAGGAGAGAGGTTTTAGTTTTAAGAGATATACTTTTAAAGTTTAATGCTAGGAAGGTAATAGAGTTTGGCTGCGGTATTGGTAGGCATGGCTACCTATTATCCAAGCTTGGCTTTGACGTCTTATTAACTGATATTAGAGATTGGAGATTTGGATCTGCTAGGAGGATGCCATTTAAGATATATGATGTATTAGAGGGTGGTAATATTGGTGTTTTTGATGCCGGCTATGCCATGGGTTTAATCATAGTATTCAATTACGAGCAAATTATTAGAGCTCTACATAACATAGGTGAACTTCTAGGTAAAGGCATATTTATATTCGACTACAACTTCACAATATATAATGAGCCTAGAGAAAAGATAGTTAGAATTCGCGGGAGAGAGTATAGAGCCATAATGATGAAAGAAGAAATCGAACCAATAGAAGGAGGAGTATTATATAAATATAGAATCGATATTCTAGATGATAAAGGAAACCTAGTAGGAGTAGAAGACACAGAATACTCAGTGTATGATAAAGAAACAATATTTAAAGCTATAGAAGAGGCCGGGCTAAAAATAGAGGAAATACACTGGGCTAAATGGGATCCAATAAAATACAAATATAGGCTATCAAAGAAAGAAGCTGATAGTGCATTCATAGCCGTGAGGAAAACCGTATGAAAGGGGGCCGGCCTGGCTCATCGAAATTGTTTGTCCCTAAATGTTCCATCTAGGGGCTTCCACCTCGCCTACGTGGATTTAGGTGTCCGCGTGGAGTCATGGGTGGCTGTTGAGCCCAACAGCACAGGGGGCTCTCATCTAGGTTTAGTTCTGGGAACAAAGCTTATAAACATTTCCTTGAAAAATTAAGAAGAAAATAGCCCCATTCGGGGGGCTTGCTAGGGTGGAGGACCCAAAATAGTAATATAGGGGGGTCTTTTAAACCTTAAATTTGTTGTGTTGTAGGCTTTATGTTAGTGTGACATGTTTAGAAAGATCTTATTCTACTAGGGAGAATTGCTAGATTCAAAGAATAACCAGTATGTGACTGTTTCCTCCTTTCCTAATGTTCTGGGGAAGTGTTCGCAGGCTTTGATTTCTCGATTCTATCCTAGGATGAGCTAGGAGGCTATGAGGGGCGCTATTCTATTCTAGATGATAGTTTTACTCTAATAGGCTTGATGAATGCTCCTGTTCTCGTGTAAAGCCTAGGGCGGGGAGCGATTTAGTGATATTATTTTCTCCTACTTTTAAGAATATTTGCTATTATGACTGCGATGACTATGAGGATATAGTATGGTACTAGTATGAGTATCATTCCTAAACCTGAGGGGTCTGGGCTTATTAGTGCTGCTATTATAGCTGATACTATTAGTAAGTATCTCATATATGTCCCTGTTAGTGATTTAATTTCTATTATACCTAGGTATATTAGGAAGAATATTACTAGTGGTATTTCAAATGCAACCCCTGTAGCTACTGTTATTAGTAGAGCTGACGATAATATATCTACGGGGTCTGCGAAAGCTATTAGCTTATCGCCTACGACTGAATATGATATTATGAACATTATCCTATATGTGAATGGGAGTACTACCAGTAATGCTACTATAACCCCTGTGAGGAATAGGATTACTGCTACAAACCCCCCGACTAGAAGCCATCTCTTCTCGTGAGGGTATAGGGCTGGCTCTATGAATGCATATATCTGGTATGCTATATATGGGCTTGAGACTATAAACCCGATTAGTATAGCTGAGTATAGTAGAATCTTAAGTCCTCCAAAGGGGCTTGCTTGGGCTAGCTTAATTTCTATTACATATCCGAATACTTCTATAGTATCTGGAGCTACACGGTCTAGTATAAACTGTGGGACAACATATATGAGTGGTTTATAAGATGATAAGCTTACAGGTATGAATGGGACTATGAGGGTCGCTATAGCGAAGACTAGTAGAGCCTTTCTAAGTCTAATCAAGAGCTCTTCTAAGTGCTCCCATATTGTAGCCTCTTTACCCAAAGCTACCCCAGCATATTACATATAGCTTATAAGGTTATATATTGAAAGTTAAGAGCTCTTCAACCTCATATAGCTAGGTGTTAAGAGTGGCTACTTCAAACCTATTAGAGCCTAAGAATGCAATAGATATCATAAAGCAAGCTATAGGTTATAGAATAGTAGATGATATACTTAGAGATAGCGAGTTAACTAGTATAAGAGATTTACATGGGAGACTCATAGCCGAACCAGTTAGGGCACCTCTACCTCAACCATTAAATCTTAGATCTACACTCGACGGGTACGCTATATCATTAGATGATGTTGTTAACGCCTCAGAGTATAACCCTATAGCATTGCGGGTTGCCGGGTACTCTAGGATAGGTGACTCTACAGTATATAGGATTGAGCCTGGAACATGTATATATGTTGATACTGGAGCAATAGTCCCCATTGGGGCTGATGCTGTAATCCCAGTAGAGAATACTAGGCTAGAAGATGATAGAGTAATAATCTATAAGGCTCCACCTCTAGGTGATGGGTTAGCGCTTCCCGCATCTGACGTCTCTAGTGGAGACTTAATCCTACATATTGGGTCTAGGGTAACTCCAGCTGTTATTGCATCACTAGCTTCTCTAGGCTATGCGAGTATTAAGGCTTCGAGGAGGGTTAGAGTAGCACTACTAAGTACTGGTGGAGAGCTTCTAGAGCCAGGCTCTAAGTTTGAGCCTGGTAGAGTTTATGATGCTAACCGCTACTATCTAAACTACATCTTTAAAATTATGGGTTACGATGTGTTAGACCTAGGTATAATTGGCGATAGTTTAGATGATACTATTAATGTTCTAGAGAAAGCATCTAGACTAGCTGATATAATAGTATTAAATGGTGGTACAAGTGTTGGTATTAGAGATTACACGTATAGAGCCCTAGAGCTACATGGTAAGATTATAGTTAGAGGATTAAGAGTTAAGCCAGGCAAGCCTACAGTAGTCGGCCTAGTTAGAGATAAACTTGTAATAGGATTACCAGGTAATCCTAGAGCTGTAATTAATGTTACCGAATCCTTCGTTATCCCCCTTCTAGATAGCCTAGGATTACCAGTAGCTAGTAGTAAGTCTGAGGATATAGACGCTATACTAGCTCTAGGAGTTAAACTAGACCCTAGGAGGAGGTTAGACCTACCACTAGCTACTGTTAAGAGTAGCATGGGGGTCATAGCGTTTCCAGTAGCTGTAGAGAGCTACATGGTTGCAGGCCTACCAAAAGCAGACTCACATGTAGTATTAGAGTCTGGAGGGTACATAGAGGCATTCACTAGGATAAAAGCTAAGCTATTAAGAGAACCCTATAAAACCATAATATCACTAGTAGACAATAAACTATTAGACCTAGGAAAGTATAATGCTAGAGTATTATACATAGCAGCAGATGAGAACACAGCTAATAATATAATCGATGCTCTAGCCAACTCTAACACACTAATAGTGACATCAGATATATTAAATATTAAGAGGAATTATAGGATCCTAGAGGAAGCGAAGAGGGAAATAATACTAGCTAAGAGAGGAGAATGTAAGAGAATTGCAGCTTACAAACTATACCATAATATAGCTCAAAGAGTAGGAGCTAGGAGAGTGATCGAAACTAGTAGAGCTGAATCAGCCCAAATACTCTACGAGCAAGGATACGTAGACTGTACAATAATACCAGAAGAATATAAACCAAGTGAAGGCAAAATAGAGCATATTAGAGACGAGACTATAGTATTAGCACAGCTAGTATCCTAGTAGAATCACTCATAAAGCAAGCTATAATGACTAATCACTCACCACGGGTTATAAACCATTCTTCTATTACTTCACAATACTCAATATAAGATATATAGCTTATTTTACATAAGAGTTAAATTCTAGCTCAACAGTACAACTAATCGGTTATAGTAGAGGGGTTAAGTATGCGTTTAGGAGATAAAGGTAAACTTGGTTTCACACTAGTACTAGTCACTTTCATGATACTATCTTCCTTTATATTTTACAGTGCTGATTCTACAAGTGTGACAGACAATAAATATAAGGTCGTATGGCTTAGTGTAGACTCAGCTAACTATTATAGATTATACAATTTAACTATTGAGGGCTTACTTCCCACGTTTAGATTCATATTTGAGAATAGTGCTCACGGCCCGATGACTGTAGTCTATCCATCTGCTACAGCAGTTAACCACGCTTCAAAGGCTACAGGAGCTCCTCCAGGAGCTACCGGTATCGTGGCAAATTCAATCCATCTCCCAGGTACTACTGTGACTTCAACTGTATCAGGCTTTAATGGCGCTTACTTAATAGCTGAGCCTATATGGGTTACAGCTGATAGGAGCGGGTTAAGAACAGTTGTAGTATCATTTCCTCAGTCTACTCCGCCAGCCTGGAGTGATAAGGTAAGTGTTGATAGGACTAAGCTATTTAACATATATGATGCTTTCATAAGCCCGGTCTCTTTTTCAACACTATATACTAATAACAGGAATATACCTAGAGCTACTTATATAGCTATATCTGATGCATTAAACTGGAAGAATACTGATAGGTTAGGTTACGTGTATAATGCTTGGGAGTCTAGTTTTAGACTAGGAGATTCCACATGGTATTTATATCTTGCTGATCTAAATGGAGATAATAAGCCCGATAAGCTAGTAATAGTGCCGGAGGATAAGGATATAGCCAAGGCTCTAGCAGTCCTAGGAGAGGGAGAGTGGAGTAAGCCATTAAATACAACAATAGTATTCAGAGGTACAACCTACATAGTCGCACCCATGTTCAAACTAATAAAACTTGACGTAGACGACTTTAGACTATATAGAGGCATAATGAGGCCCTATAATACAGCATGGTTTAACGATGAGAGGCTAGCCTGGGAGGTATGGAATAATGTCATTGTTAGAGTGGGAACTTTCACTGATGGAGATTGGTTCGCTCTAACAAATGGATGGATTGATGTTGAAACCTATATGGAAACGGTATACTATACAAACTTATTCTTTAAAGAATTCACACTATACGTGCTAAGGAATACTAAGTGGGATCTCTTAATGACCTATACTCCTGTTATTGATAATGTCTACCACCAGTTCTTAGGGATGCTTTATAGTAATATGCCGTACTATAAGCATGATGAAGCCTCATACTATAGGAGTCTAATAGCTAGGACTTATATGTACGTAGATGAATTTGTTAAGGGTATCCTGGAGTCCATAGACCCGAGGAATACAGTCCTAGTAATCACATCAGATCACGGACAGTGCCCGGTAAAGTATATTGTGAATATTAACGCAATACTATATAATGCTAACCTAATCTCTATAAGGGGAGGAGCCGTTGCTCTAAATGAGACTAAAGCATGGTACGTATCGCATGGCCACATATTCGTTAACCTAGCTGGTAGAGAGGATAGAGGTATAGTTAGACCTGAAGAGTATCTTGATGTAGTAAACCAGGTAATTAAAGCATTACAAGAAGTTAGAGACCCTGATACTAACGAGCCAGTCTTCGATATTATACTAACAAGAGATCAAGCAGTAACACTCAACTTATGGGGTCCACGTGTAGGCGACGTAGTAATAGCTACTAGATGCGGCTACACTGCTACTGGAGGAATCCCAACGATAAGAGACGGTAGAGCCATAGTATTCACGCCGGCAGCACCGCTTAGAACATTAATAGCAGATCATGGAACAATACTACCAACATATAGAGATCTACATGGAACCTTCATAGCCTACGGTGGCCCAGTAAAGAGGGGGTACATTGGGGTAGTGAGTATTCTAAACATAGCACCAACTATATCAGAGATACTTGGAATAGATAGACCTAGAGACTCTACATCAGCACCACTACCAATAAGGATAGAAACACTAGTAGTACCAACAACAATCACGGCAACAGAGACAAGGATAATCGAGTCTACAGCAACTGTAACACGCACAATACCAACGACAATCACTACAACATTACAAACCACTACAACATTAACAAGAACTATAGAATCTACAGTAACCTCCATAGCAACCGTCACAGTCGAAAAACTTAGACTAGACACATTAGCAGTAGTAGCTATTATAGCGCTACTAGTAGGAACATCAATTGGATTTATTATGAGAAAGAGATAGCGTACTTCTCATATATCTCCTCACATCATTTAATTTTTCTATAGGAATTTTTAAGCTATGTACTATGGACGCTCAAATCCAAAAAGTTATCCTGCCTCGATGACAGCGAAATAACCGGTAGAAACGGCTCGAGGCATGCTCAGCAGTGTCCATTAATGTAGCCCTCAATGCCATTGCGATTAGTGAGCGAGCTTTCTGAAAGATAACTAGTTGCTATGGTAACTTAGAAGCTTTCATGGAAAAATAAGTCTTAGTGGTAATTTGAAGTTATTTAATATTTAATCTATGGAGGTGATTTTATGATATATAACAAGTACGTGTTTTTAAATAAGCTCTTAGTTATATATCGTAGAGGTGATTAAAGTGTATATTAGGTATAGTTGTGGTATTAGGAGTATTTTA
>JAUQQR010000002.1 GCA_030549835.1 Thermoproteota archaeon | reverse complement strand
TATCCTTCCTAAAGCTAAGCTGGTATCTAAGATCTAAAGCCTCCTGTCTAGACTTAATTACTCTCTGAAGCCATAGGCCATAAATCTTAGATAACCCTATGAGTCTAATAGCATTAGCTACAGCTGCTGTATCAAATATGATTTTATCATAGTTCTGCCCCTCTTTTATTACAATATCCATCATTCTATCAAAAGTTGCAGCTTCATGGAATGCAGGGTTTGTAGTTGCTATATCTATGAACCCCTTAGGATCTATTGGTATATCAGCCCATCTTAAGAACTCTCTAATAATCCTAGTAATCTTTTCTTTATATCTATTCACTATATCATCAATCTCAACCTCTATAGCATAGAGATTATTTACACCTGAGACTTGTTTTATACTCCCTCCAGAGATGTCTTGCTGGAATATAGTGGATAAAGAGTGTACTGGATTAAAGCTTGCTAATAAAACCTTCTCTCCTATATTAGCATAGTATAAAGCTATTGCTGATGCTAGGACAGTCTTACCTACACCCCCCTTACCCCCAATAAATACGTATTTTTGCTTACTCTTAATTACAGGCATTTACCTCACCTGCCACCCAAAGCTTCTAATACGCTAATATCAATGCTAGAGTTCCAGAGCTCATCTCCAATAAACTTTATAGCTTCAAGACCCTTAGGTTCCCTGCTTTGCATTGGAATGACAGCTACTATTAAGTCTCTAAACCTCTCTACAATCTCTCTAATATAAGGTTTCTGGGTTACAATCCTCTTCTTCAAGTAGTCTGGAGCCCTTGGATCATCTAATAGCCATGGAGGGTAGACCTGGTTAATTACAACGCCTCTCATTCTAAGTCCTAGTTCTTTAAACATTTCAATAGCTTTCTCAGTATCCAGTATAGCCATCCTCTCAGGTATTAAAACCATTATGAAAGCAGTCCTCTTATCATCTGATATGAGTCTACTAAAGCTTAAAATCCTATCTCTAACATATTCAAGCTCTTTCATCATTTGATCTTCATACTCTAAGAGCTTCTCCCCCTTAAGTCTAGCTGCTGCAGCCTCCAACTCTAAAGCCTCCCTCCTAGCCTCAAATATCTTATCTATCCACCTACTGAGTATATCAGCCATAGCCACCATTCTTATACCGTGACCGAATGGGGGCATATCGAAAATATAGTAGTCGTACCTACCCTCAGCAACAACATCAACCATCGCATCATATACTGCGGACTCATACATAGCAGGCTCTGCAACTGCAGACTCAATATAATCCTCTACTTCTCTCGGTATCTCATCAATCTTATACATATCCTTAATCTTCCTCCTAATAGACTCAACATACTCATGTATCTTCTTATCAGCATCTATTTCTAGAACATAGAGATTCCTAGTTATCTCAATCTCACCCTTACCAAAGAGATTCCTCTCAAAAATATCACTTAGAGAAGCCTGCGGGTCTGTAGAGAAGCATAAAACTCTCTTACCTAATGTTGAAAGTTTATAGCTCAAACTAGCACTTGAGGTAGTCTTACCTAACCCACCCTTACCAGCAAATATTACAATTCTAAGATCTGGCATTTTATCAAACAAATACTTAAAACCTGTCTTAGACAAAACCTTCACCCAGTTATAATATCTGTTACATCCCTCTCTCTAAGCATCCTAAGCTTCCAACTTTTAATATTAGGAACCATATATGGCAGCAGCCTTAAAGTATAATAGGGAGGAACTAAGGGGATACCCAACATATCACCAACAGTCATTAACATGAAAAGATACTCAGTATACATCTTCATTCTCTTAATCGCTGATACTTGACCATGAAGAGCTATACCATAAACAGCTTCACTTAGAGCATCCTTAATCTTACTAAGAAACCCCTTCCCACCTTTAGACAACGTAAACACCATAACTAATTTGAGCTTATTGGAGACTTATAAATATAAGTATATTAGGGAGAAGGTGAGTAAATGCCCTAGCGTTGAGTTTACTGAGATCTCCTTAGAGTATTTTGCAGTAATCTTGATTATAGTAGCTCTAAGTTACCTTAGAGCCCTATATAGAGCCTTTTATTATGTGGGCTTCTCAAATACTAGTATATGCTACGTGAAGTTAAGCTTATAGAGCTTCACCGCACACCTAGGAGGGCTCATAAAGTAATGAGAGAAAAGAGAAGAAAAGAGTATAGGTATGTTAACTCTGAGATGATTGACCTCTATACTTGAAGTAGCCTGAGAACAGATAGTAAGCCATTACTAGGCCTAATATAAATAGTATTATACCAAATACTGCTGAGAATAGATTAGTAATGTTCACTAGAGTAGCTCCAAACTTATCAACTACAGGAGCTTGAGGCGCTAAATACTTACCCTGCATTAGGTGAGAAGCGTAGACGTACGTTTCCCATAATATTGCTGATAGGGTTGTAACTATCATGAAAGCACCTGGCCAGAAAACATACCATGTAGGTCTCTTCTGACTAGCAAGAAATACTGCTACTAGCATTAAAGCTAGTCCTGCAAGTAGCTGGTTTGTGCCACCAAAGTATAGCCATAGATTAGTCCAGCTACCAAGCCACGCTAGGAAACTTATAAGAGCTATCCATATAAGTGGAGATACTAGATAATGGTTAAATGGAGTAGGGAATAATTCCGCAGCAACCATCCTGAAAACTCTTACAAATAACATACTAGTTATGAGACCCATGATTGTTACGAATATAGCGTAGAAGAAGAGCCAATTATCCACTCCTAGAGGTATTAGAGCATTTACAAGCGCCGCCGCCCCCCTAGGATAATCTAATGGGACAGGCGCGCCTGCAGGTGGGGGTGCTGCTGCAGCTACAACCATTATAGCTGCTACACTAGATAAGCCTACTATACCTTCGGTTATCATTGCACCACCACCTACGGGCCTAGCGTCAGTCTCGAATTCTAACTGTTTAGATGAAAGCCCAGTACTTATGAGGCTATGCCATCCAGATATAGCTCCACATGCAATAGTAACGAATAGCATAGGCCATAGTGGTCCAGTCGTTGGATACTTTATAGGGTCGAAATATGCCCCTCCAACGAAAGCTTGCCTTGTGGGATCTATTTTTACTCCAGTTATGAAGGATAATAGTGCAGCAATTATAACAATTGCTAGAGCAATTATAGCTGGGAGATAGGCTACATATACTGTTGGTAAGAGCCATCTAATCATTGGCGTAGTAGCTGCTAGATAGTATATAACACCTAATACTATAAGCCAGAAGAGTACAGTCCAGCTTGCCGGCTGAGTACCTATGAGGCCTGGATCCAGGAAGTTAGTTGGTGGGATTCTAAGAGATTGGACAGCTGTAACTATTATTATGCCAGCGAATACTAGAATGAGGGCTACTAGTGTAGCTGTTACAACACTCATCTTCAACCTGAAGACCATATGGCCGAATATGTAGCCTGTTATAAGTATTACGATTATAGGTATGAATACTCCAGGTACACCGTTGATTATTGATATTATAACCCACGCGAATACGGCACCTATTATAATAAGATAAAATACCAGGTATGTTAATAGTATTACTCTAGCCCTTCCACCTAGAAGCTCATAGACTATAGGTCCCATTGATCTACCTTCTCTCCTAACAGACATCATCATTGCAGAATAGTCTTGAACCCAGCCTATAAAGAAGTTCCCAATAATAAGCCATAGTAATGCTGGAAGCCACCCATAAAAGTGGACGGCTATCATAGGGCCAACTATAGGACCTAGTGCAGCTACACTCTTAAACTGGTAACCATATAGAACATATTTACTTACTGGGAAGTATTCAACACCATCAAAGTATAGTTTAGCTGGGGTAGGTCTCGTAGGGTCAGATTGCCATATATTTCTATCAACATACTTAGAGTAGTAGAGGTAAGCTATACTATATACTATTAAGCCTAGTAGTATATATAAGGCTGGAGTATCTAGGACCATAGTTGTTACACCACCTTATATAGTCACTTCATAAAGAGTATTCTCCCTCCTTATAAACTTTAGTATATATACACTATTTGTAGATGCTAGCTTATTGCATCAGTGAATTCCCTAACTCTCTCTAATAAGGTTGCGCAATCATCTCTTAGTACAGTTATTATAGTTATATTCGGTTTATCGCCTATTACGACTTTCTCGAATCCCCTCTTAGATGCTTCATCTAATATCTTACTAGCTCTCTCTTTAGACATATTATGGTATTTAATAGAGTACTCTCCTTTTAAAGCTTTACCTCTAGGCTCTACTATTAAGTGTAGATATCCTTGAATCTTCTTCTTAGGCTCTGCTTTTATTATAACTAGTGGTCTAGGCCTAGTTAGTAGTCTTAACGGTAAATTTATTATATTATCAAATGGTAACCAGTCAACATATAGACCTAGGTAATAGTATTTATCATCACCCTTATATTCTACTAAGGAGGAGCTCGATGTAAGTAGCCTAAGACTGCCTCCTCTATCTATACAGCTCTTAATAGTTCTCCTCATAATCCTCCTACCTATAATTGAGCCTATAAAATACCATAAAGCAAATACTATGACTATGAGAATTATAACTTCCTCTACTACAACCATAAACTACCCTCTCTACGATTAATGAATCCTAGCTTTTATCTATTCAATTACCTAGAGCTTAAGGCAACTATTCTGAGTTCTTCAGCTATTTACTAGCTGATTATATATTATCATATCTCTACTGGAGTTACTGGGGTATGAGGCTATTTTAGTTGTCTCTCGTTGTATGTGCGCTTCTCCTACTTTAATCACGTTATATAATGCACGGTTAAGCCTATAGGTTTTATGCATATTTTAATGATGGGTGCTGTAGGTGGATCTAGTTATTTTGATTGTATTTATTTTAACTATATTTACTGTTATATTTATGCCGTTTGAGCGCTCTCTAATAGCTTTTGCTGGCTTAATAGCTATGATAGTATTATCTCCTAACTACTCTTTCGTTGATGCCTTTAAAGCTATAGACTGGAATGTTATGATGATACTTTTTGGTGCATGGATTCTCTCAGGGTATCTTTCTAAGTCTGGGCTTCCCGAGTATATCGTCTATTATGTCTCTAGGAATGTTGGCTCATACTCTACTCTACTACTATGTTTAACTCTTATAGCTTCATTTATAACAATGTTTCTTGATAATGTCCTTGTTATACTACTCTTGGGAGGATTAGCTGTTAGAGCAGCTATAGCTGCGAGACGGGATCCCCTAGTAACATCTATGATTATTGGCTTGGCAGCTAACTATATGGGGACAGCTCTACTACTAGGAGATCTACCACCACAGCTACTACATAGTGTTGCTGGAGCCGAGTTCCTAGACTTTATATGGTTTAGGGGGATGCCAGGTAGCTTTATACTCCTAACAATATCATTTATTCTTACACTACTAGTATTCTATAGATTCTGGTTTAGAGGAGATAGCTCCATAAGGTATAGCGAGTTGTTTAGAGGAGAAGTTAAGTATAACAAGATAGTAGCTTATATTGCAATAGTAGGATTCATAGCATTCATTACACTAGCCTCTATAAGACCAATACTAGGGGTAGAGCTAGGAGCTATAGCAGTATCAGTAGCTATAACTGTAGCTTCAATAATAGAGCTCATAAAAGTAAGAACTAAGAGAGAAGATATACCATCATTCGAAGAGATAATAAGAGATCTAGAATGGAGAGTAATCATATTCTACGCAACACTATTCAGCCTAGTTGGAGGACTAAAAAAGGGAGGTGTACTAAGTGAAATATCATACATACTAGTAGACTACATAGCAGGAGATCTAATAATATCATATACCATAATATACTGGCTAGTAGCACTACTATCAACAGTAATTGAACATGACGCCATAATACTGATAATGCTACTTACAATAAGAGATATAGCCCAGACAACAGGAATAGACCCATGGCCCCTATACTGGGCAGTAGTATGGTCTGGAACACTAGGCAGTAACGCAACAATAGCAGGAGCACCAGCCCTCTACCTATCACTAATCTTAGCAGAGAAAGAGAAAGGAAGAGCATCGTGGAAAGAGTGGATGAAAGTAACAGTACCATTCACAATAACATCACTACTAATACACTATATAATAACACTAATACTATTCCAAACAATATACAACTAGAATAAACATAAACTAAGAAACATAAGTGGCGGGTATGCCTGAAACACTTCCTGGAAATATACTACACCCAACTCCCGGGCCCGGTAGAGTAATGCATGTATAGTAATGAGTTGAATAAGGATAAGATACAGATAACATAAATAAACCGTAATGCCCCGGACAGAGCCTTTCCCTGAGGGGGGTGCCCTCAGGTTTGGCTCTTTCGGAGCTTTACGGTTTATTTATGTTATCTGTATCTTATCCTTATTCAACTCATTACTATACATGCATTACTCTGAGTTGGGTGTAGTATACCCGCGCGGATGCTTCAGGCATACCCGCCACTTACATTATGTTGGTTTGTAGAGTTTATAAGGGGTTAGGGTGGGTTTTATGTGGGTATTCGTTTTTAAGGTTTTAGTATACGTAGGCTATTAGTATTCCTCCTATTTTCTTTTCTATTGCTTCTTTGTGTGTTAGTATTCCTTTATTTGTTGTTAGTATTAGTGTTCCTATGTCTTTACTTACTAGGTATTTTCTTAGGTGTTCTGGTAGTTTTAATAGTTCTCTGTATTTTATTGGTGTTCTTGGTTTTATTACTCCACAGTTGTTTATTCTTCCAAGTAGTTGTACTCTGAATTTTCCTTGTCTTCCGTCGTCTATGTATACGAATTCTCCTATGTAGCCTTCTCTCTGCATTACTCTTAGTACTTCTGCTATTAGTTTTGAGGCTGGTGTTATTATTGCTTCTCTATTTCCTCTCATTTCATTATTCTTAATTGTTGCTAACGCATTTGCTAATGTATCTAGCATTACCATTATTCTAACCCCCCACTTAGGAGTATTTCTTGAAGCCCATTGTATATGCTATTTCTCTAAAGCATTGTCTGCATAAGTATAGATTGTATTTTTGTATGACTGCATCTCTACTACCACATCTCTGACATTTCTGGGCTCCTCTACCTATTGTTTTGGGTTTTACGGGTTTAAATTTACCCACACTCTACCCCTCTACATGAATGTTACTCCAAGAGTCTGAGTTAATAAGACCATTGTTTCCTCTCTAGTTACTCTATGTCTCTTAGGTATTCTTGACCTAGCTCTCCGTCTTAAAGCCACTCTATGTCCTGGTCTCTGTATTGATATACATACGTCTAAACCAAAAATACCAATCTCTGGATCATACCTAATACCAGGTATTTGGATATGCTCTTGTATGCCGAAGCAGACATTACCATACTGGTCTATGCTTGAAGCTTTAATTCTATAACCGACAGCTTCTAGTAATCTCTTCAATGTACTTATAGCCTCTTCACCTCTAAGAGTTACAATAGCACCTATAGTCTCTCCTCTCTTAAACCCGAATGCTCTCTCAGTCTTCTTAGCCCTCCTAGGGGCTGGCTTTCTCCCAGTTATTATTTCTAGGACTTTCATAGCCTTAGCTAGCCTCTCACCACTCTGTCCTACACCAATATTTAAGACTACCTTAACTATTCTAGGCTTTCTCATAGGCTTCTTTTTCCACTCCTCGAGTATAGATTCAACTAAAGTAGGATCTAGGATTGGCGAGGTCATTTCCATGCACCTTCAGGTAGAGAGATTACAGGTTCCTTATCACCAATAATGTATATGTAGTTTAGACTTGTCTGAAACATATTACCCCTAGCATCTTCAAGTGTAACTACTGTAGACTCTCTCCTCCACCCCCAAACTATAGACTTTATAACTCCTACTCTACCTACCGCTCTACCACCAATAACTATAGCTATCTTGCCTTCACCGAATGGAATATAGGATTTAATCTGAGAGTCTGGGACTATTAAAACTATTGTGCCGAGAGTTTCATAAATATCCTCCACCAGATTCTTAGGATCACTTACTCTAATTAAAACATTTCTACCACTGTAGAGGTTAAGCTGTATATGGCCTCCCTTAACTATAGTCTTATCTTCTATTCTTAAAGGTTTAATATTAGCCTCACCTCTAGATATAGGATGTAGTTTAAAATATTTGACAGGGTAAGGTATAAACCTATAAATCTCCCCAGTCTTTAAAACCTCAATTATATCCATAAACCCTACTGGGAACTTGTAATCTCTCCTAACTATACCGTCAACTTTAAAGTTGCCTTCAGCTATAAGCCTCCTAGCCTCTCTTGCAGTCTTAGCGTAACCTAATATATCCCTAACTATAAGTAGGAGTGGTATACTAGACTCTACACTATGCGGTCCAGGTCTGGGCTTTACAGTCCACTTATACTCCTTCCTAAGTATAGGCCAGAACTCTGGAGCTGCTAGAGCCTTTAAATGTCTTCTACCACCCATCCTAACCATTAACTACCACCCTTAACTTCACTACTCTCCGCAGTTCCAGCACTCTTCTCCTCTACTTCCTTTTCTCCTTCAAACTCTATCTTCATTTTAGCTCTCCTCTCAATAATTTCTCTACGCATCTTATCCTTTAAGTCAAGAGATATAATCATGACTTTTGATGGATGTATAGGTACAAACCTAGGTGTCCCATCAAGCTTCTTTATAGTAACTCCATCAACATATATTCTAAGTTTTCTGAGATCAACCTTAACAATTGAACCTTCATGGCCCTTAAAGTCTCCCCTCATTATCCTAACTTTATCGCCTTTCCTTACAGGTAGATTCTTAACCCCATATTTTTCTCTAAGCTCAGGGCTTAACGGGGCACTCATAAGCTTTTGCCTGGTATGTAGTGGTGCAGTAAATAATGCTAATCTCTGTTTCCTAGGTTGAGAGCTCTCCCTTAACCTAGCCATGGCAACCACCTTATATTATCATTGTTGCTAGCTTCGCTACTTTAGGCCATCTCTCGGCAGCTTCTCTAGCTACAGGTCCTCTAATCTCGCTCCCTCTAGGTGTCCCATCGGGATTTATGAGGACTACAGCATTATCCTCGAATGAGATCCATGTTCCATCAGGTCTCCTGAAAGGTCTCTTTTGCCTGACTATAACAGCGTAGACTATTTGTCTCCTCATCTGTGGAGTACCTTTCTTAACTGATGCTACTACTAGATCTCCTACTCCAGCGAATGGGACTCTTCTAAGTCTTGTCTTAATTAGTGGAACGTTTATTATCATAATTTCTTTTGCTCCACTATTATCAGTTACACTTATATAGCTTCCTACCTGTAAGCCTGTATTAACTCTAATCCTAGGAGCTGTTAGTATATACTTCCTCTTACCAGCTATACATAGTCACCTCTTAATACCTAATACTACAAATTTAATAGTCTTAGCTAAAGGTCTACACTCACCAATAACTACGTGCTCTCCAATCTCAACTCTTATACATGGTGGTAGCCTAGCATGAATCTTCTTACGCCTCCTCTCATACCTCTTATACTTACTATCATATTTTAGGTAATCATGACCTACTACAACCATCTTATGAGCCTTAGCCTTTAATACTACACCCTCTAATATTATACCTCTAACTCTTAGCGTACCATGCCATGGGCATTCTAGATCGTTGCAAGACTCTTTAGGAGGCTCAACTCCAGGTATTTTAAGGATCTTAATAGGTTTAAAAACTGGCACTACACTCACCTCTCAAAGCTCTCTTAGCTCTATCAAATGGATTACCAAGCATATCATCACCTCTAACTTTAACCCACTTACCAGTAGGCAATTCTACTAGTAGAATTAGCCCAGGCTTAAGAACCTTAACTCTCCTCCCCCTAGTAGACTCGATTTCTAGGGTTCTTGCTGTCTCCCACAAGATTACTCCCTCTAAGCCTAAGAGGTTTAAGTCTGGGTAGCTACTAATTTTAACCTTTAACCCTATAAGTTCATGGCATAGTATGTTGTCGGGCTTAATCTCCACTAGTTTCACCTCTAGATTCTTCCCTATCTATGGTTAATATCCTAGCTATATTACGTTTAAGTTCTCTAAGTCTACCAGAGTTGGTTAATGTTCCCACTTTAGCCTTATGCCTTAATGTAATTAACTCTAGTCTATATTCTCTGAGTATTCTACCTCTTTCTTCTCTACTCATCTTCCTTATATCATCTGGTCTTAACTTATGCTTGGGAGCCACCTTCCTCCTCCTCTTCAAATCCTTCTATCTCAAGTCCCTCCTCTTCTGATTCTAGAGTCTCCTCAATCTCTCCTATCTCAGCTATTGGTATACCTTTAGCTTTAATCTCTTCTCTAATCTTAGATACTATTGCTTCAACTTCTTTAGTCTCTTTTACTCTAATATAATCTGGCGGGGTTCCAGGTTTTGCTATGATAACTTCAATACCTATAATACCTTTTGGTAGTCTAGCGTATGCTATAGCTTTATCTACAAGCTCTTCTACAACATGACCTGCCTTATAGACTTTACCTTCTCTATACTTCTCAAATCTAGCTCTCTCAGCTACAAGTTTCCCGCTAATAGTTATCTCAACACCTAGAGCCCCATTAGCCATAATTCTCCTTAGAGTAGCGAAAGCTACACGCCTAAAGTGGAAACCCCTCTCTATTAGCCTAGCTACTCTAAATGCCTGGATCCTAGCATTAAGCTCGGGGTTCTCTGGCGGGCTCACTGTTATCTGTGGATTTTCTAAGCCAAATATTAAAGAGAAAGTCTTCTGCAATTCTCTAACAGTAATCCCCCTCTTGCCAATAATAAGTGCAGGTCTCTCAGCATATATATGGATCCTCGTACCTAGCCCTGTCTTAATTAGACT
Source organism: Thermoproteota archaeon (assembly GCA_030549835.1). Classification (GTDB taxonomy): domain Archaea; phylum Thermoproteota; class Thermoprotei_A; order Sulfolobales; family Acidilobaceae; genus DSZV01. Next base: position 69,436 of record JAUQQR010000002.1, on the reverse strand, counting down.
TACACCACTATAGCCAGCTTCATAGAAATTCTGGGCGAGATACTCGTCTATCTTAGTTCTCAGGAGAGCCTGGCCTAGAAAGTACTTCTTGATCTTAGAGCTCAACTAGCTCTCCACCTCAGAGACTATAACCTCAACATGGCTAGTTACTCTAAATTTAGGTGTAGCTCTACCGAAGGCTCTAGGCATCCACCTCTTCATAGTTAATCCTTTATGAGAAGCTATATGTATTATTCTCAGCTTATCTATATCTAGCCCTTTAACTTCAGCATTATTCTCTACATTATTAAGAAGTTTTAATAAGTACTCAGCTGCTTTAACAGGATATCTCCCAATAGGCCAACCCCACTTATCAGCTAATCCTCTTCTGTGGGCCTGTTTACCATATGACCTTCTAAAAGGTACAGCCTCCTTCTTCTCTATAACTCTCTCAAGATACTCTTTTGCTTCTTTTACACTCATCCCTTTTAGGATACTGCAGAGCTCTCTAACAATCTTAGGGTGAACCCTAATATCCCATAGCATAGCCTTGGCAATCTTAGATTCATCTCTTAGTTTAAGAGAATAACTCCATTCAGGCAATAACCATCAACCCTACTTTTGACCGCCAATGTGGAGGCTGCTCTTTGTAGCCTTAAGACCAGGCTCTCCATGTTGTACAGTCTTAGTAGTTATTGCAAACTCTCCTAGATAATGCCCAATCATCTCCGGTGTTATCCTTATAGTAACATATTCTTTACCATTATGAACAGCAATAGTTAATCCAATCATATCAGGCAGTACTATCATATCCCTCACATGAGTCTTAATAACTGGAGGCTTATCTATAGCTCCCTCAGCTAGCTTACGCCTAATCTTCTTAATCTTAGCTAGGAGTCTCCTCTGAGGCTCAGTAAATCCTCTCAGTATACTCCTCCTCTGCCTAGCTGGGAGTAGTTTAGCGAATTCCTGAGGCTGCATCTTTAATAGCTCCTCTAAGCTCCTACCTCTATACCTAAACTTTTTCCACTCTGGTCTAATTAACTCTGTAGACAACTCCTAACCCCTAATTAAACGTAAACTACTACATCTTATATAGCTTCAGCTCGCCTATTAAGCTTTAGTTCTATAGTACTCACCTTACATGCCTGGGTTACATGTTAGTAGTAGCTTCAACTCTGCATTCACCAATTCTCCTACACGCCTTGGATAATAGTAGTAGGATGTTCTCTAGTTCTAATCTATCAGTTATATTCTTAGCAGCTATCCTCCTAAAGCTTAGAGCTATATCTTCAGCTCTCCTCTTATCAGCGACTAGCGTATATGAGAGTGCTCTCGCATACTCCTCAATTAAACCTATTATCCTAGGATCTCCAGGTAGCCTATCATAGTGGGGTTTACCTTTAACTTTAAAAAGCTCATATAGCATTATAGCTGTAGCATTCGCCAAGTTTAAAATAGGGTACTCTGGGTTGGCCTTAATAGTAGCTAGGAGAGTACACTGCTTAATCTCAGATCTAGTTAAACCTACACTCTCCCTACCCATAACCAAAGCTATAGTCCCACTTGTTACCCTAGCTATCTCTGCAGCTTCAGTAGGATCAACAGGAGATCTTAGAATATCCTCTACTGAAGCTATAGCTGAAGTACATATAGATAATGATATGCCTTCAAGAGCTTCTCTAAGACTACCAACAATAATAGCTTCCTTAAGTCTCTTAGCAGACTTAGCAGCATATTGTAAGGCTTCACCTATGTCAACCTTAGGTTCTACAATATAAAACTCATCTACATCAAAGTTATCTAAGAGTCTGGCAATCATACCCAGGTTGATAGCACCCTCAACACCTACAAGTACAACCCTCAGCTTATCCAAGCTAAGCCCCAGATACAACCTATAGATTTAGCAATAATATCCTAATGAAAAGCAGTATAGTGGGCTTATATTAAAGTTTAGCTACTTGTTCTTTAGTGTGTAGCATGGGTTTATTTATGATCTCCACTAGCTTCTCTATGTCGTCTAGGCTTAGATCTTTTACTCTCTTCTCTTTAAGCCAGCTGAGACTACTCTCTACATTATTATCTAAGCATTTTAGGGCTATTTTATACGCTTTCTTATTCCTATTAGAGAATAAGCAACGTAATATATCCTCGAATATTTCGTCTCCGTCTCTCCACTCTCTCTTCCTAGATAACTCTATGATTGCTCCAGATACTTTAGGCTTAGGGTAGTAGTAGCTTCTAGGTATGAGAGTAGCTATCCTAGCATTAAAGTATCTCTCAACTAGTAATGTTAATCTACCATAGTCTTTTGAGCCTCTATTAGCAATAATTCTCTTAGCAAGCTCTAATTGTACTCCTAGCAGCGAGTACTTTATATTATTATTTCTTGCTATCATGGCTATGAGCCTACCCGATATATTGTAGGGTGTATTTGAGTATAGTATCTCAGATTTAATAGCCCTAGCGAAGCTGACACCATCACCAACAATAACTAAGACGTTATCTGGCACAATACTCTTAACTATATTAGCTAGGCGGTGATCGAGCTCTATTGCTAGAATTCTAGACGCTATACGTGAAGCATATAAAGTTATAGTACCTAATCCTGGACCTATCTCCACCATATCGCTACCAGACCATATCTTAAGGCCATTAATAAAATACTCTACACCTCTAGGGTCAATAAGGAAGTGTTGGCCTAGATAATCAACTAGTTTAAGACCACTATTCTTTAGGATTCTAAGAGTCCACGCTATAAGCTCTCTCCTAGAAGGGAGACCTAGACTAGTAGTAGCTATTCCTCTGGCCCCCTCTTCCTTGAGTAGTATATTCTCTTAATCTTATCGAGGTAGCCTAAGTAGGGGCTTTCAGGATTAGATGGCTCTATGAAGACATAGTATTTAGCTTCCCCCTTAATCTCCTCTACTATCTTCGTAGCTATAGCCTCTACCGGGTCTATCTTTAAAACTTTCTTAACCTCCTCGAAGCTCTCAAAACTCTTCTGCTTCCTCCTATCAAGGAAGTTTGATAATGTCCTCTTACCTACTCCTTTAAATAGCTCTAGTACATGTAATCTAATATTTATGGCATCAGCTATATTAAAGAACTCTACGTAAACCTTCTCTTCAGAGGATATAATAGTCTTTATAGCTTCTAGTAAGTTATTCTTAGCTATATCAGTTAAGTCCTCGTATTTCAACGGGTTTGGGGGAACTACTAGTATAGTTGGTGATAGCCCCTTCTCCTCAGCTATCCCTGAGAGTTCAGATGGAGAATCTACTAGAAGAGCCCACCCACCCTCATTCTGTATAAGCTCAGATAATGAGTCTAAGCTCCACTTATCTAGTGGTGTTAACGGGTAGCAGTATACAATCTTTTCAGGACCTGGGAGACAGGAGAGTATTATTGTTACCTTCTTAACCTTCTGGCCTCTAATATCGCCTGGCTGTATTAGGGTTCTTAGAACACTCCTAGCTAGTGTAACTCTCTGGAAAACTTCCACATCCGATAATGGTATACCGTCTACTAGTGTAAATCTCCTAACTCCTACAGCTTGAGCTATAGGCCTATCTCTATGCTCTTTATGCTGGTCATTATATAAGCCTTGAGGTATATAGTCTAAGATAATGGCTTCTACCTCTACAGCTGCAGGGTGTTGAGACCTTAGACTAGTAGGTCTCCAGGCGCCCCTCTCATCCACTAGACTATCACCATAACACTATACCAATTAGTAGGAGTATAGGGAGAGGCTTAAAACTTGGCTATTCCCATTCACAGAAGCTTTTAAGTATAGCTAGAATACCTTCTATAAGCTCAGAGTCGTAGGCTAGATCTTTTTGTAAAGCTAGTATAGATCTAACTTCACCTTCACTCTCTGGGCAGATGTTTAGCAAATTAACTGCTACCTCCTCACTTAAACCTAGCCTTCTAAGATTATCATAAGCTACTCTAGCCTTATCAGCCTCCTTATCCCCGAATATTGATAAGTAGCTCCACGTCCTCTCCTGAACTTCTCCAAGCCTAGCCTGGCCCCTAATCCTATTCTCTAGAATCTCTCTAGCCTCATAGACACTAATATACCTCTTTCTTATAGTCCTCCTACTCAAGGATCGATACCTCTCAATACATGACTACACTGGTCTAGCTAAACATTAGCCTTTAAGGGCCTCAAGTGTACAGATGGTACAAATAGTGTCTTCTTCTTACGCCCCAAATAAACCTCAACAATATACGACTCGCCCCTCATACCTATAACTGTCCCAGTTAAGCCATGATACCTCCTATGAGGCATCCCATCATGGAAGCTTGAGTCAATCTTAATAGCCACCTTATCTCCAACCTCGTATCTCTGCAAGATAGTTGTAAGTTTAGGCACAGCTCCCTTCTCTCTAATATCTTTAGCTAAAAGCCTCCTAGTTCTATGCCTATAACCCTTAGGAGCCTTAACCATAAATCTCCCACCTAACTAACTTTTAACTAATCTTACACCTATTATATTTTAACATTTATTAAAGCAATAACGGGATGAAGTAATCATTGAATATAAACAACACCACATATAGTTAAAGACCTAACCTAAGAGATGTTATAATACTTGTCATGGATTGCATTCTGAGATATTCCTATGAATTTATTAAAGGATTTGTATATAACCGTGGAGTAAGGGGGTTTGAGATTAGCTTAGATGAGGTTTTAGGTAAGGCTGAATCTATTCTTAAAGATATACCTCTCTGTGATAGGTGTCTTGGTAGAATGTTTGCGAGACTTGGCTTTGGATTCTCTAATAGGGATAGAGGTTTAGCTATTAAGAGGATTCTTGTTATGCTTTTCTATGAGGCTATTCTCCGCGGTGATACTAGTAGGCTTGAAGAGTTTAAGTCTATTGCTTCTAATATTGGTTCTGAGGCTTTAGAGTCTTATAGGAGGCTATTTAACTCTACGTTTGAGGCTCCCCAGTGCTTCATCTGTAGGGGTTTAATTGATAAGTTTATAGATGATGTTTCATTTAGGGGGTTAAAGCTACTAATGCACTATGGTGTTAGGAGGTTCCTTGTTGGTGTTAGAGTTGATAAGAACATATTAGAGGCTGAGGAGAACCTAGTTTTAAAGTATAATTTGAAGTACTCAGAGTCTATTAAGAGAGAGATTAAGAGAGAGATTGGTAAAAGTATACAGGCTAAGAGTAGCTTAACAGTCGACTTTATAAATCCTGAGGCAGTCCTAATAGTAGAGTTCCCGAGCTCTAATATAGAGTTAACTATAGCTAGTATAATAGTTAAGGGTAGATACTGGAAGACTGGCAGACTAATAAGCCAGGCATACTGGCCAACCATAGGGGGGCCTAAATACTACTCTATAGAGGAGGCTCTACATAGTATAACTAAGCTAATGGGAGCAGAGAGTATAGTAATCCATGCAGCTGGTAGAGAAGATGTAGATGCTAGAATGCTAGGCTCAGGGAGGCCACTAATACTAGAAGTTAAGGCTCCAAGAAATAGAAACGTAGATTTCAGAGTATTAGAGGAGTCTGTTAGAAGCAACTCTAACGGCTTAATAGAAATATCTCTAGAAGACTATACGAGGAGAGAGTTAATAAGAGTATATAAGGAGGAGTCGAAAATAAAGACTAAAGTATACAAGACATTAATACTAGTGGAAGACGCTATAGGAGATAACGATATTAAACTATTAGAAGAGACATTTAAAAATTCAACAATACTACAAAAAACACCACTAAGAGTACTACATAGAAGAAAAGAAGTCACAAGAAAGAGAAAAGTACATGAAATAAAATGCAAGGCAGTAACAAGAAACCTCATAGAATGCCTCATAAAAACATCTGGAGGACTATACATAAAAGAACTAGTAACCGGCGACCAAGGAAGAACCAAACCAAGTATAACCGAAATCTTAAATAAAAATGCGAAATGCATAGAACTAGACGTAGTGAGTGTAGAAGCACCATAAGAATCTACAAATAAACATAATCCAAGCATCCAAGTTCACATAACCCGTAGAATTCCTCCGAAGACGGTAGTCTCTAGATGTTATTGTGAATTAAGAGTGATTGGAGGAAGATCTAGGCTCAGATGGTTGGGAGGGGTCTATATTATTAAACATAACCTCTCTTGTAGATGTATAGTTTTGGTGTGGAGAGTGGAGTATATTTATGATATGCATTGCCATCTCTATGAGTTTACTGATAGAGAGATTGAGGATATTCTTGATAGTGATAGGGGGATTGTTATTGTAGCTGTGTCTGATGATTTAGATTCTTTTTATAGAATTTTTGATATTGAGAGATCTTATCCTGGTAGAGTTATTGGATGTGTAGGTTTCCACCCGTGGAGTATTAGGGAGGAGCCTCTACATACTGTAGACTATATTATTAGGTTAGCTGCTCGTGAGGGCTTGAGGTGTATTGGGGAGGTTGGACTTGATAAGAGGTTCTTAGAGCCGTATACCTGGAGTTTACAGGTTGAGATTTTTAAGAGATTCTTAGTCTTAGCTAGGGATACTGGTGCTCTTATCAATATTCATGCGCCTGATGCTTGGAGTACTGCTCTAGGTATGCTTATAGAGTATGATATTAGTAAGGCTATGTTCCACTGGTATACTGGGCCATTAGATCTCATAGATGTTATAGGATCTAGAGGTTATAAGATATCTATAAACCCAGCTATTAAGATACAGGAGAAGCATGCTAGGGTAGCGGCATATACTCCAATAGACTATATTGTATTTGAGAGTGATAGTCCATATAATTATAGGGGGTTGAAGCTATCGCCGCTAATGATTAGAGAGTCTATGCTTAAGGTATCAGAGCTTAAGGGTGTAAGCTTAGAGTATGTAGTGGAGAAGAGTAGGTTAAATAGTGAAAGGCTGATATTTAGTTAAAATTTGTTAGCCCTCCTTCTTCTCTTTCTGATGCTCTTGTTCTGTCTCACCACTAACAGCTTTCCTAAACTCTCTCATAGACTCTCCTAGAGCTCTAGCAAGTTGAGGTAGTCTAGCAGCTCCAAATAGTATAAGTATTATTAGTAGTATTATTAGGAGCTCTGTTGTTGTAAAAGGTCCAAATACCATTGTATCGCCTCACCATCATTAACATTTACTTCTTAGAGTTTAAATATGTTAGATTTATCTATCCCTCTCATAGCTAATGCTAGATTAACTCTTACATGCTATTATTATCTTTAGGTGATTTTATTCTCTCTAGCTCTACTAGTTTTTTAGGCCATGGTGTTAAAGTATATTTCTTAACCCAGTTCTTATCTAATTTAGCTTTCTTAACTGTACCAATCATTCTCTTTATTAAATCCTCTGGTATCCTACCTTCAGCTGCAGCTGGGCACTCTAAGTCTAATACTATAACGTACTCGTCAGTCTCAAAGTCATAGTGAACCATTATAGGCCATAGTCTACAGTCGAAAGGCCTATCTTTATATACTTTACAGAATCCCTCGCCTGATAGGAATGGGCAAACCTTCCCATTAGGGTCTCCTAGAGTCTTAACTCTACCTAGAGGAGTCTTTAGTGTACTGGCTACACCGTCAAATTCCTTCTCTTCTTCATCGAGTAGTACTGCATAGAATCTTCTACAACAGTTAACTTTACAACCTCTACATATATCGCCAAAATCTACGAAATCTAAAAGCTTAGCTGTTTTACCCAAACTAAGCCAGCTCCTAAAAACTAGTAGCTAATATTAGAGATTTATAAGTCAAAGTATACTACCATGATTTGACAGATCGCGATTGTATCTCTAAACAATAACTTATAATAACTTTAAACCCAGCACTAATAATAATACCTCATATACTATCCCCTAACCTAAAATATCACTAACCATTAACTTACATAATATTACTATAAATTTAGACAGAATTTGATCTAACTTCTCTAACATAATTTATAGTAAAACTAAAAGCTCAATCCTCACTAATACCTATAACTTCAAGACATATCTAAGAGTAATATGAGCTATAATGGGATGAGATCTATATATGATGGTGGGAGCCTATTAGCTTAGTGCCAATCGTCAATTATTTCTTGGCAATTCTCACCCTTACTTCCTAGCCATGCATTTTCTATTATAACTCTATAATCGAACTCTCTAATTTTAACTTTTCTACCTTTAAAGCATATTGTCTTCCTATAGTGTGGTGCATCATATACTAGAGTCTCAGCTTCTCCCCCCTCAAATGATGGGTTAAACCCGTATTTCCTAGATAGTCTTATTATTTCTTCAACTTCTTCTAAACCTATGGGTACGCCTAGTAGCTTGTATGGTAGGCCCATAACTGTTATACTTGTAATTATATACTTGAAGCCTTCTCTAATAATTGCCCTCATGTACTCCTCCTGGTTTAACCCCCATGCTGGAGTGTAGATTTTAATATTAAGTCTCTTAGCTATACTATCAATTCTACTCTTCTGGTAAATACTAGCTATTGCGCCAGCTACTATGGTATCAAAGCCGACTCTATCTCTAATTCTTAGTAAACCTTCTAGTAGCTCTTCAACTTCTCTCTCTTTAAATCCAGAGACTCTAATAGTATATGTTCTATCACTAAACCCCATAGCTTCTGATTGTAGTAGGGCTATATGAGTATTAATAGTATGGAACATCCAACTATCTTCTCTCCCAGACTCTACGACTATAATACATGATACTTGAGATCCGCCTAGTATAGCCTTATATAATGCGTAATTACTATCCTTACCTCCAGATAGTAGAGCACAGACTCTCATATACCTAGTATCCTCCTAGCCTCATCTAGGCATAACTCCCTAGCTCTCAGTAGGGAGTCTTCAGCGGGGTCGCTTGTAGTTGTAGTTATTAGCCTTAAATTCACTAATTCAAGTCTACCTGGAGTCTCAACTATTACAGCTTCACATTGTGATAATTTATGGTAACATATTGTTACGTTATCTAGAGAAATACTAGAGTTACAATCCAGCCTATTATTTAACCTCATATAAACATCTATACTATAGGTTCTTGTAGATCCAGAGTCTATGCGTAGAACCCTATAAAATTTATCGAAGTACTCTTCTTCAACTACTACGCTCATTGCTTAATCCTATGTCTCAACTATTGGTGTTAGTAGTGTTAGGGGTCCTTTACAGTATGGACATGTGTATTTAACCTTCCTAGCACATGCATGACAGAAGTATGCTTGATATAGCTGTGCACACCTAGGGCACATGTATGTTAGTGTCTTCTTAGTCTTACCTACACCTCCCGTAGTATCTAGCCATGTAGCGCATATCCTACATCTAACACTAACCCATCCTAGGTGACCCATCGCATTTATACCTTTAGCTAACCCTATAGTCAATAACTTCACCATCAAGGTCATATTAGAGGCTAGAGTATTTAAGCTTATAAGAGTCTCAATTACATGTCTAAGTCTTGGAGGGTCTATAGTCATGGTATCTATAATTAGGATAATAGTAGTATCTATGTTTATATTAACACTATTATCAGCCATAAGTGGGCTCTGGATTTACCACTCATATATAAGTCCATTAAGAGGATTAGCAGAGAAGCCTAGTATAGGGGATATTCTAGATAAGGTGACTAAAATATCGTATACTATGACGTTTAATGGTGAGATCTACGTAGTTGAAGTAAGTAATAATCCCACCGTAAGATCTGGGTTTATAAGATTAACGTATTCTAACGGCTCCATAGTTGAGTATACATTCAACTATACGAAGAACCTAGTCCTAATTAGAATATTAAAACCTCAATATAATACGACACTACTAAATCCTAGAGAATATGGGGAAGCATTTGCTACAAATATTAGATTCATACAAGACCAGGGAGGTAACGTAATAGGTGTAGAGCCCTTCCCAGGGATAGCCCCACTCTACGCTCTACACTATATAGGTAATGCTACACTAATAGACTGGGAATCACTATACAACCCTAGAGCCCAGTATAGGCCACAAAATATACAGTACTTATTCACAACCATAAATCTAGGAGGAGAAACATATAGAGGAGTAGAGATACTAATACAGCCGCTCTACAATATATTAACCCAAACACTCAAATGGTATAGTGTAGAAGTACACGCCAAAATAGCTAATATAAGAGGAATCGTGACAGCCGGAGAACTAACAATAAACATAGTACTAAGAGGTGAAATAAAAACAATAGAAATCAAATTAGAGAACATAGAGTTTAAAAGCTAACAATCAATAAAGCTTTTAATCCCAACACTATCAATATAATAGATGGAAGCCGCCGTAGCTCAGCTGGTAGACCGCCTGCGCGGGCCAAAAGCGCCGGCCTTGTAAGCCGGTGGTCGCGGGTTCAAATCCCGCCGGCGGCTCCACATCATAAGCTTTTTAATAGAATATTAGGTGGATAAAGTTTTAAGGCATAGCTTTAATGATAGCATGTAAGATTTCGTAGGTTTAGGGTTAAAGACTAGGCTTTTATTTCGGGAGGATAGCTATTTAAAGTCTTTTAAGTCTACTGTTATTGATGTTGTAAGAGATGCTATTATTTTAGAATCTACAGCTTTTCATCCTACTCCTTATGGTGGCTTAGATGCTGATACTGGCTACTTTGAGGTTAGGGGTATTAGAGTTAATGTTTTAAGAGCTGAGATTATAGGTGAATATGTTGGCCATATAGTTGATTCTCTAGCATACTTTAAGGTTGGAGATGAGGTTATAGGCTTTATTGATTGGACTCGTAGATATAATATGATGGGGCTTCCTACAGCAGCACATATTATAGCATCTATCCTATATAAGAATTATAATGCTCTAGTTACTGGAGGCCATATAACACCAGATTATTCTAGAGACGACTTCGATATTGTAGTTGAAGAAGGAAGGCTTTCGAGGAAGCAGTAGTAGAGTGTAATGAGATTATAGCTAAGTGTATAGATGTAAAGGTATACTGGTTAGATAAGAGTAAGGCATTAGAGATACCAGGTATAGTAAAACTAGCAGATAAAATACCACCAGATATAGATAAGCTTAGAATAGTAGAGATACCAGGTATAGATATAAAAGCTGATGGAGGACCCCACGTTAAGAATATGTGTGAAATTGGGAGGATAATATTGTTAAGACGTAGAGAATAGAGGTAAGAGGAAGAAGAGAATATACTATACACTCGAAGAACTTAAAGGTAGTGTTAGTGTTTATTCAGTGATCGGAGACTTAATCATAGCTTATGCTCATAGCAGACTACTCTCATCACCATTATCTTCTATTCCTGGCTAGCGTTATATGTTTTACAGTGTTCTTTATATTCTTTAGTTAAGTCTACTTCTATAACTTCACCCTCAGGCTCAACTTCTTTAAATGTCCTTCCAGGTATCCTGTATAGTTTTGTTCTAGGCTCTTTCCAGCAGTTATCTTCTAGTCCAGCTTTTCTACATGTCATATTAGCGAAAGTTTCAATATCCCAGCAGTACTCGACTGGAACCTCTGGTAGTAGTATTCCAGTAAATAGTCTCCTATAGTAGACTCTCTCAATATATAACCCATCTCTCCCAATAATAATCTCATCTAGGCTCTTAACATCAATCATACCATTAAGTATAGTTAATGTTATCACTATCTCGCTAAGCTCTCTAGATCTAAGAGGTGGGAATCTAGGATCATTAAATGCTGATGATATAGCAGACTCAATAGTAGCAACACCTAGAGGATATATTGGCTCAACAAAGCCAATACAACCCCTAAGCTCTCTACCTCTCACACCCTCTCTAATACTGATCTTCTCTAATGTAACAAATACTGAAGCATAATAATCAACTTCAGGAAACCTCTCCCTAACATCCTTCGGAATATCAAACATCCTCATACTACCACTAAGGAAATGCTTAATAGCACTCCTAGCTAACCCGATAAGAGTCCTAGCTAAATCTAAATTAACTACTGAAATATCAAGCACCTTATCAGGCCTAGGCAAAATACCATCCTCCCCTATAATTCACTTTATAAAATATCTTAATATTCCTTCCATCCTCTAGAAACTATCCTCTCAACTATCTATTCACCTTAGAAAGTGTGCTAAGCTGTACTCTTACCAGTTTAAGCTCTAAGTAACTATAGCTTGAAAATCTAGGATATTTCTTGATTCCGTTTCCCATCCTAGGATTTTATATACTACTAGGGATGGATATACTTAATTTTTTGATAGCTTGTAAGCTGAGCGTTTAGTCTCCCCCCTCCCCCTTCTAGATTATAATTGGGTGCTCTCGGGCTTGCCGGGATTTTTTGATAGATTTTTAGGATTTAGATCTAGCTTTGAGATACCTATTAGGAAGATTAATTGTGGAGGTTCTCAGTTATTTATTGTCGACTCTCCTATTAGTCTTCATGTGCTAGCTTCGCTTATACTATTCTATGCTAAGAGTGGTTACCGCACTATTATTGTTCCCGGTTTTACTTTAAGATCTTTTATTAGTGAAGTAGTCTCGAATGAGGGCATAGAGGTTTTGAGCTATGATGATTTAAAAGTTGAGACTATTAGGGGTGGCGTTATTCTGGTTTATCCTGAGGTTTACTTAAGAACACGTGGTAGTAGCCTGAGTGATCTTACTAATCTAGTATCTAATATTACTTGTAGGTATGGTGGTGTTATTATTTCTAGAGCTTTAACTAGCTACATTAGTGAGTATTTTAGGCTTAAAGTCTCTCCTACCTATAGCTATGCTGACTTAAGTGAGGATCTGCTTAGTAGAGAGTTAATTGAGGGGTTCACACTAGTATATAGGGGTTTTAAGCCTAGTAAGGGTCAGGTTTTAGCCTTCAAGCTCCTCCCAGCTATTCTTAATCGTGGGGGAACACTAATGGTAGTCATGCCTACAGGCTCAGGTAAGTCTAGTATATTTCAGGTTGCTTCTAGGATTACCGCATTAAATGGGCTAGGCTCCTATACTCTAGTTGTTTCTCCTCTAAGAGCTCTTATGAGGGAGCATGTCTTTAAAGCTGAGAGGTTAGGGCTTAAAGCTTACTATATAGACTCTACAGTCCCCATTAAGGCTAGGGATGAGGTTTTAGAGAGTATTAGGAGGGGGTTTGCCGATCTACTCTATATATCGCCTGAGAGATTCCTAGACCCTGCTATTAGAGAGTTTATAAGCTATAATCAGCCATCTCTTATAGTCCTAGATGAGGTTCACACTATTCTAGAATGGGGCTATACATTTAGACCTGCATATGCTTATATGGCTAAAGTATTAGCATCAATTAGAGCCAATAACTTTAAACCACCAATACTCGCTCTTACAGCTACAGTATCTAAGAGAGGCTTAACTGATATATCTAGAATCCTCGGCCACAGTAGCGAGCCGCTAATCATTGAAATCAATAGCGTAGACATTGATAGCTACAGCTTACCTAGAGAGTTTAAGCCTGAGAAGCCTATAGTATTAAAGTCTAGTCCTATAAGAGATAATATAGAGTTTAATATAATAGCTTCTCCGCAAGGATATAAGAGGCTTGAGATACTAGCTGATATTGTTAAATCTAGGGTAGAGTATTGTAGAAGCCTGGGAGAGCCTTGGGTTGGAGTTATTTTTACAAGCTACGCTATAGGTAATATAGCCAAGTGGGCTAACGTTAAGACTATAGGAGAGTATATTGAGAGGAAAGTAGACGTAAAAGTATTATTATACCATGGTAGACTAGGTGATAGAGAGCGTAGGAGTATTGAAGATATAATGGCTAGAAGGCTACATAGAGAGGCTATAATAGTATCAACAAAAGCCTTCGGCATGGGTATAGATATCCCTAATATTAGGTGGACTGTACACTATGTTATTAGCGACTCTATAGAAGAGCTATACCAGGAAGTAGGTAGATCTGGGAGGGATGGACGTAAAGCCTACGCAACAATACTCTACAACCCTAGCGATATAGACTTAAAACTCAGCCTAGTAAACCCCCTAAAGCCTAGCTTTACTCTCAGAGTATATAACACCTTAGTAGCTATTAGAGATAATTTAGATAATAATAATAGATATATTATATTACCACTAGGCGTTTTTAAGAGAGAGAAGCTTGCTATTAGAGCTTTAGAGATACTTAGGAGTATTGGATTACTAGATTATCATATAGTATCTAGAGGCACACTTAGACTATCAGAGTCTCCTGAAGGCGAGTACTATATGAGGGTAGGAGAATCTAACTATATAGTATTAAGTAGTAGTGGGCATAGCAATATCCATTATAAGGCGTGCTTCAATAATCCTATATATAACCCAGTAACTATACTATATGACTCTAAGATACTGCTATCTACTAGTAGCAGATGCTTAGGTCCATGGGTTAATGTAGGAGATAATAGTAGATTACTGATTATAGAGACTATAGGGGATATAGATAAGATAGCTACACTCCCGTATGAGCTCTTTAAGCAACATATAAGAGAGTTTACGCTAAGAGAGTTGAAGCTTGAGAAGTTAAGAGAACTAATAGAGGAGGCTTTAACAGGCTTAAATCAAGACTCTATATTAAAGAGTAGGCTAGTAGAGTATTTTGAAGAAAGTGAGAGGCTATTCTCAGATGATAGAATCGACGACATTATAGGTAAGAGAGTAGAGTGTAGGGGAGACTGTTATGATAAGATAGCACGTATAATAGCTAGGATTGAGAAAATACTAGGCTATAAGGGTTTAACAGTATATTATGATATGTTAGAGACATGGGATAATATAGCTTCTAAGTATAGTGAAATATTTAAGAAGCCGCTTAGAGCTCGTAGAGAGAGATTTAGTAAGCTTAAAGCATTAATAAGTTACTATGGACTAGAGAAGATTCTAGATAAGGGTTTCATAGTATTAACACTTAAGGGTAAGAATATAGATAATATAGTAAGCCAGCTAGAAGATTACAAGTACTTCACTGCTATCCTCATAGATGACTAGATTTAAGTGCAAGATATTTATAGAAGTAGTCATAGTTTATTATTAGGTGTCCTTAAGATTGAGTATTATAGGCGTAATATTGGCTGGCGGTGAGGGTAAGAGGTTTAGGCCGCTCACGTACTATATCCCTAAGTCTATGATTCCTGTAGGGAGGAGTGAGAGGCCAATACTAGAATTTATAATTTTATGGATGCGTAAGTGGAGTATAAGTGATATAATTATACTCGTAGGTTATAAGTGGAGGCAGATTACTAATTATTTTGGTGATGGTTCTAGGTTTAATGTTAAGATGAAGTTTGTTGTTGATAAGCACCCATACTCTAATACTGGAGGGGCTCTTAGGAGAGCTTTAGATCTAGGATTACTAGATGGTTATAGTGATGCATTAGTATGGTATGGTGATATAATAGCTCCTATAAAGCTAGGCGAGCTCATAGAGAAACATTACATGTCAGAATCTGATGTAACAATAGCTGTCTCCTCTAACTATAAGGTTCCTGTAGGTGTCGTATCTATAGGTAGAGATATGAATATACTATCTATGGTTGAGAAGCCTGATCTTAACCTTAATGCTAATATTGGAGTCTTAGTATTAAAAATTTCAAGTTTAAAGAAGGTATTAGAGAATAGTAATCTAGGTTTTAGCTTTGATATTGCAGGCGACTTAATACCAGCTATGATAAGGAATGGGATGAAGGTGAAGGCGTATATACATGAAGATATATGGTACGATATTGGTAGTATTGAGAGATACGAGAAGATTGACCATGAGAAAATAGAGGATTTATTAGAGATTAATAGTAGTATACCATCCTACGTGTACATCTAGGATATTTTAATTATTTAAATCATTATTCGACTACTGCCTAATTCTAATTCATACTACACTATTTTAACATTAAAAGCTAATGTTATAAGATGGGAGTGCTAGTATTGAGGGAAGTATATATAGTTGACGGTATTAGAACTCCTATAGGGAGATTTGGTAGGAGTTTAAAAGATTATAGTGCTGTTGATCTCTCAAGTTTTACTATAAAGAAGCTTCTAGAGAGGACTGGTTTAGAGCCTACAATTATAGATTTCATAGTTATGGGTCATGTTATTAGAGCTGGAACTGGTATGAATACTGCTAGGCAGGCTGCTATTAAAGCAGGTATTCCATTAAGTACTGATGCTATGAATGTTGATATGGTTTGTGCTAGTGGCATGGCTGCTATAATAGTTGGAGCATTACATATATCTAGTGGTTTCTACGATATTGTTATTGCTGGAGGTATGGAGTCTATGAGTAATTCCCCGCTAATCTTACCTAGCACGTATAGGTGGGGTGTTAGACATTTCATACTAGATAGGGGTAAAGGTCAAATCTACGATTCTATGGTATACGATGGACTAATAGATCCACTACTAGGCTATATTATGGGTGAAGAGGCTGATATAACAGCTAGGAGGTATGAAGCACCAAGAGAAGTACTAGATTGGATTGGCTATGAAAGCCATAAGAGAGCAGCTCAAGCATGGAATAGTGGAGTTATGAGGAGGTATGTTGAGTCGTTCACACAAGGATCTAAGATTATACTAGATAAAGATGAAGGTGTGAGATTTGATATAAAAATAGAAGATGTTAGAGCACAAACGCCAGTATTCACAAAAGAGGGGCCACATACAGTAGCAACATCAAGTCAGCTAAGTGATGGCGCAGCATCACTACTATTAGCATCAGGAGAAGCAGTCAAAAAGCTAAACCTACAGCCAAAAGCTAGAATCATAGGGTATGAGTATGCTGCAGTAGACCCAGTAGAATTCCCAGTAGCACCAATAGTGGCCGTTAAGAAGCTACTAAGCAAGATAGGATGGAGTATAGATAGAGTAGACTTCTGGGAGAATAATGAAGCATTCGCTGTAAACAACTATCTGATGAATAAGCTTCTAGAAGTACCGTATGATAGACTAAATGTTCACGGTGGAGCAATAGCAGTGGGGCACCCCCTAGGAGCAAGTGGTGCTAGAATAGTGATAGAGCTAATAAACGTGCTAGAGACTAGGAGGGGAGAGAGAGGAGTAGCATCAATATGTCATGGGCTTGGAGGAGCAGCTGCTATAGCCATAGAATTGACCTAAATAAATTCTTTAAAGTGAATAGTAGAGTAGATTATTTTTTAAAGTGTCTTTGATTCTTTCTTGAGGTGGTAAAGTGTGCTGTTTCTATATCTCCCGGTATTGTAATCCACGGCCTATACTGGTATTGTATGTTAGGTGTTTGGTAGTATTGTAATCCGAATATCTTCTCATATTCCCTTTTTACATCTTCTGCTGTTAGGTGTAGGTATAGTTGTGTAACTTTTAGGTCACTATGGCCTAGTATTTTTTGTAGTATTGGTAGGCTCATTCCTCTCCTTAATGCTTCTGTAGCAAATGTATGTCTTAGTATATGTGGTCTTACTATGCTAGTATCTAATCCTGCTCTTTCTGCTAATTTCTTAATCCTCTTATATAGTGCTTGGTATGATATTTCTATTAGTTTATCTCTAGGCGTTTTACCTGCTAACGTTATATACTCTGCTATTACTGTCCTAGATATTGGACCTAAGACTACTAGCCTCTGCTTACCATACTTACCTATAACTCTAACTACTCCATTAACTAAGTCTATATCTGATACTCTAAGTGATAAGAGTTCTGAAGCCCTTAGACCAGACTCAGCCATTAAAGCTATAGAGACTAAGTCTATAATATCTCTGGAAGCAGCTAGGAGTTTCTCAACATCACTCCAGGATAGAGCACCACTAAACCCCTTCTTAGATCCTGGAACAGGTATATCACCATCGACACCAAGCCATCTAAGAAACCTCCTAACAAAGATTGTATAGTAGTGTATAGTAGAATCACTTAAACTACTATTAGATCTAAGATATGAAACCCACCTAAGATAATCCTCAATAGATAAACTACTAACACTCCTATCAAAACCAATAAAATTAGTAAAATTCCTCAAAGCAACATGATAAGATTTAATAGTTCTAGGATTCCTAGTCTGAGCCATAAGATTAGAGATAAAGGCTTCTAAAGCCTCACCAATAGTATAAGACTGCATAATAGCTCTACTCAAAGCAAACCCTAAAAATACTATATACGCTTAAGATTAACCACAATAAAACTAAATAATACCCAGAAACATCCAAGACATAGAGGATGGAAGACTAGGACATGAATCTAATATGACAAGATTACATAATTGTGCCCCGCCTTACCGTTCGACCTTCATCTTCATCCTCTATTTTAGAGTCTTCTGGTGACGTGAGACTAGCGGGGCCATAATATTTTTCTATTGATTGAAGGCTATATTCTTTATTGCTTAATGCAACTATTTCGAGTTTTATAGCTATTTATATTAGTTTATATCATTCTCTGAGTATAGAGGAAATCTCGTAAACTACCGTTACCTATCCTTAATGCTAGGAGCTATCTGGTGAGAGAGTAGAGAGCTTATAAATGAAAGCTCCCCCCAAAGGGTAGCATTACTCAAAATGTGGTGTGTCTAGGGGTCACCTGAACGCCCCCAAGTCCGATGAAAGCCCGAGCGGGATGCGGGGAACAATAGATGAGGCAATGAACCTATATCGGAGCTGAACCCCTTATTCTTGATATACATTTATCTAGTGTTATTTTTGAATCTTCTTTTATTGTATTAAATACTATATTGTATCCTGAGATTAGCCTTGATTGTATTATGTTTCTTGTATCGTTTTGTATTATTTCTTCTATTAGTTTAGTTATAGCTATTTTTATTAGCTTACTTTTTGTTAAGTTACATTCATCTGCTATTACATCTAGTATCGTATTCTCATATTCTGTTATTTTTGTGCTTATTGTGATAATATTTGCTGGTTTTAGTGATAATTTGCGCATGTTAACCTTAACCTCCTTCTTAAATTTTATCTATTGGCTTTCTAGTATTTTTAACGCTTCTCTTAATGTTTTCTTTTTGGCTTCTATATCATCTACTGCTATAGCCTCAACTATATATGCTAATACCTTGTATACTCTAGCTATGTCTATTGATTGCTTCATTATCTTATCTTCAAGTCCAGTTATTCTAGTGCTTAGTGCATCTATAAGTAGCTGGATATTAGCTGTATGCTCTTCTACTCCATGGTGATGGTGGTGTTGTTCGTGTCGGTGTTCTGATTCTACTTCTTCAGTAATCTTCTCTATGTCTTCTCTCTTTTTCGGGAAGCTCATTCTCTTGCTCAATTCTATAACCTCCCTGTTAAGCTTAGTATCTCTTATTCAATTTAACTGATTACATCTTAAGTTTATATAGCTATCTTTGTTTAAGTATTAGCTTCTAATATTTACATTGATCAGCATAATATTTTAATTTTTAAGGTTAAGTATATATGGATTATGTTTAGGCTTAAGGTGTAGGTTATGAGTGGTACCGTTAAAGATCACATTGATTATGCGTATGAACTTGATTTAGCTATTAAGCCTGAGTCTAGCGTACCTATTATTAATAGAGAGTATGGAGTCTTCTCTGGTCCCGGTGTTCCATTATTTAGTATTGGTGGGGGCTATTTTAGGCATGCTCTCCAGCAGATTCTAGTTAATTTCCATTCTAGGAGAGGTTACCTAGTTGTAGAGACTCCTCTAATAGCTAGTAGTGAGCTTTTTAAGCTATCAGGCCATATGGATTTCTATAAGAGTAACATGTACATTCTTAATATAGAGGATAGAGAGTTTGTACTTAAGCCTATGAACTGCCCCTACCACCTCTTAATATTCTTGAATCATATAGCTAGGTTTAGGAGTAAAGTTAAACTCCCATTTAAGATATTTGAGATTGGTAGAGTACATAGATTTGAGCCTAGCGGTAGCCTCTACGGGCTTTTAAGAGTTAGAGGTTTTACTCAAGACGATGCACATATAATAACCTTTGAATCTGATACTCTAAATGTTATACTAAATGTATTTGACGAGATAAAGCTTCTCCTAGAATCAGTATTTAACCTACCTATAAGCCAGGATAATATACGTATTAGGCTTAGCCTCTCAGATAAGAACCTCATAGGTAAAGATTTTATGGGTACAATTGAGGAGTGGAGCTCTGCAGAAGATACTCTAGAGAAAATAACTAGTATTATAGCTGAGAAGTATGGTATAAAAGCTAGTATAGGAGTAGGTGAAGCAGCATTCTACGGCCCTAAAATAGATATAATTATGACACTTAAGAGTAGTAGTGGAGTTAAAGAGTGGCAAATGGGCACTATACAATTCGACTTCAACCTTCCAAGAAGATTCAAAATATACGATATCATTAGAGAAGTCTATGGAGATAATAGGGTATACATTATACATAGAGCACTAATAGGCTCAATAGAGAGATTCCTAGGAGGATACCTAGAACACTATAGGGGGAGACTCCCATTAGCGCTAGCACCAATACAAGTAGCAATAATAGCAATTAAAACAGGAGACTGGAAAGTAGATGAAGTCATACTCGATAAGACAATAAACATAAGAGAAAAGCTACTAAGCAATGGACTAAGAGTAGGATTAAAAGAATCAACTAAGACAAGCCTACCAGGAGATATTAGGAGTATTGAATCAACAATAAAACCACCCATAATAATCTATATTGGGGCAAGAGAAGTTAGAGAATCAATATTAACAATAAGCATATTTAGCCATAAAGAAATGAAGAGAATCAGTAAAACTATAAAATATAGTAGCTTAGATGAGGCCTTAACAGAATTAGAGAATATTATAAGAGGAGAAGAAGAAGGAGTTATTAAGATAAGCGGTTTTGCCCCACGTATCCCAGCAGATTTAAGCCATATGCTCTAATGAGATCCTAAACTAGAAGATGAAATCCATAATATTCCTTGAGGATAGAGTATGATGGAAGTTAAGAGTGTTAAGTTAAATATTATTAGTTTAGAGTGGACTGAGGTGGAGGTTTTAAGTATCGAGTTAGAGAAACCTGTAGATGTAGGTGAAGTAGCTACTAGGGTTAAGAGAGAGAAGCCTATTATTGTAGGGTTACCATTTAAGGACTTAGATGCGTGCTCGCTAGGAATATCTTACCTATATACTATGGAGGACTTAATTTTAGGATCTA
This sequence comes from Thermoproteota archaeon, assembly GCA_030549835.1. Lineage (GTDB taxonomy): Archaea > Thermoproteota > Thermoprotei_A > Sulfolobales > Acidilobaceae > DSZV01. The sequence goes on along the minus strand of JAUQQR010000002.1, from coordinate 48,421 downwards.
GGGTTAGGAATAAGGCAATATTATTTCTCATGAATCTCCTAGGGTTTAAGCAGGTTAGAGATGTTGTGGATAATATCAAGTACTCTCACTTAATTATAGCTATAGGGTTTAAGGGAGAAGTGAGAGATAATATTAAAGATATTCTAGGAGAATTAGGTATAAGTTATGAAAAGAAGATAGACTTAGAATATGTAAAATGTAGTATTGATAGCCTAGAGAATATAACTGTTAAGAGACTCGAGAAGCTCCACTCTATCCCCTCTAAGGAAACAACACTAACTCTATTCACACTATTTACAACCTAGTAACTATATTATTAAATTCTACTGATTTACTATCTAAACTAGGGGTTCTGGTTTCATATTTGATATCAACCCTTGGCTTCATAGACCTCGGGGCGCCTTTCATCGGCTCTTATATCATTTGTCTCCGCCCATTCAGGGTAACCCCAACCCACAGCTCCCCCTCATAGATTATCTCAGGTTCACTGCTATGGGGGAGCTCCCACATCTTATATACCTATATTCGAAATAATAGAGATGGTTTACTCCCATAAGTAGTAGTTGAAGAGTAATACTAGCAGATATAAATCAATATAAACTCCAAATAGCTATGTTAGGCTCTGTATGCTTCTTCATATGTACTCATTAAATTCCTCTGTTATAAATATTATGATAGATTTAATGAGTGGTTGCTCATGTCTATTAACTAGGTTTCTGGGCATGAGCTCATCCTACTTGTTTATACTCATTCTCCCGTTTACAGCTCTTAGGAGTCACTGGCTCACAGGCTCATAGGCTTTGAAATATTTAATATCTAGATGTCCCTATATACTTCTTAGTAGTTTGTTTAGGTAAACTCAACATTAGAGTTAGAGATTAGCTTAAACAAGTTCAGGGAATCCATAGAAGTAACCTAAATAACTAGGGGGGAACCAAAACTAAACAATCTACGAGCAGTCTATCATATTAATGTTTTTATGGTTTCATTTGGTTTGTGTAATTTGCCTCTTGTATTCCCATGCGCCCCATGGGAATACTAGCCATTTGTCCGTTATTTCTGCGTAGTAGTCTGGGATTAGGTTTGTCCATGGTTTTACGTAGAGTGTTACTGTTTTAATTTCTTTTGGAGAATAGTGTCTTATATAGTCTAGGGCTAGTTGTAGTGTTCTTCCAGTATCGCTAACGTCATCTACTATTAATGTGTTTTTATTGTATATTGGGAGTGTTAGGGGTTGTTTTAGTATAGGCTTCTCTCTTCTAATATTAGGTGCTTGGTAGAATTTTATGTCTAATACTCCAATATCTTCTATACCTAGAATATCAGCTATTATAGTTGCTGGTATAATTCCCCCTCTTAGTATGCCTACTATAACATCTACTTTAAACCCTGAGTTTATAATTCTCTCAGCTACAATATTACATGTACTAGTTATATCATTCCATGTTAGGAATCTGACATTATCTTGCCCGCCGTGGACTATAGGTAGTATTGCTACTTCTCTAGCATAACCTCTACTAGCTATCCTATAATCAACTCCATCAACGAAAACCATGTAGCCTGGGCTAGGCTCCCCTGTAGGTTTAATAGCATCACTAATCCTAGAGTGCATCTCTCTAGCTTTAATAAGAGCTTCAACCCAATCATTAGCTTCAATATCTATGTAGTCACTACCAATAGCTTCCCTTAAGTAACCTAACAACTTAATCTTAATAATAGGCATATAGTTAACACCTAGTAGTGTAGAGTATACTATTGGCATTAACCTTGAAGAGACTCCTCACTCTCTCCTCTAACTAAACCTCTCCTTTTAAGAGAAGCATTTACAATATGTGTAATATAGCCTGCTATCTGGTTTCTAAGCTTCTTACTCTTAAATTCTATAAGTTCGCCTACAATTTTCTTATTATGCTCAAAACTACCAGTAAACACGTCTGGATAAGATTCTAATAGTTTCCTAGTAATTCTCTTAACTAAAGCACTCCTAACCCTACCCATACTACCCCCTCATTATAGCATTTAGGAGGAGAAACTTAAAAACATATTTAAACAATTATTAAGAAAAATAGTAGTTTAATTGTAGAGGAATAGAGGATTATTTTAGATCTAGTTATACTACTTTACTCCTCCTCTTTCTTCTCTTCTCTACCTTTCTCTCTCCTCTCTTCTGTTCTCTTTGCTGCTATTAGATCATCTATTCTTAGTATTAGTGATGCTGCTTCTGCCCCTGCTTTGAATGCGTTAGATTTAACTCTTGCTGGATCAATTATACCTGCTTTAATAGTATCTATTAAGTCTCCTGTTTCTATATCTATTCCTAGCCATTTACCTTCTGGTTTCTCGTGAGCACTTCTTAGTTTAACTAGGACATTTATTGGGTCATGGCCTGCATTATAGGCTAGGATTTGTGGTATAGATTCTAGTGCTCTAGCGAATGCCTCTACTGCTAGCTGCATTTTACCTGGTAGTGTTCTAGCATATTCATATAGGTGTTTTGCTAGCTCAGCCTCTACTGCTCCAGCTCCTCCTACAATTTTATTATCCATTACAGCGTCTGCCACAGCGCTTAAAGCATCATGTATTGCTCTATCAGCTTCATCTACGAGCCTCTCAAATCCTCCTCTTACAACTATAGTTACACTTCTAAGATTCCTAGCTCCTTCAATAAATACCATCTTATCTTCTCCAACTCTCCTCTCCTCTACTAGTTCTGCTTCACCTAGATCTTCTGGTTTGAGGTCATCAATATCAGTTACTATCTTTGCGCCAGTTGCTCTAGCAAGCTTCTCAATATCACTCCTCTTAACTCTCCTAACAGCTAGTATACCTTTCTTAGCTAGATAGTATTGAGCTATATCATCTATGCCTTTCTGAGTTATAACAACATTAGCTCCAGTAGCCGCTATTTTCTCTACCTTCTCTCCTAGAATCTTCTCTTGCTTCTCCATAAGCTTCCTTACTAGGTCAGGGCTTGAGATGCTAATCTCTAAGTCTATCTCAGGTTTCTCTATTTCTAGTGGTGCGTCTAGTAATGCTATCTTAGCTTTCTCAACCCTCTTAGGCATATCAGGGTGTACTACCTCCTTATCGAGGACTATACCTTTAATTAACTGAGTGTCTAGGAGGCTACCTCCATGCTTCTTAATTATCTGTATATTACTAAGATCAACATACCACTTATCTCCTCTAAGCTCAGCAATTGATCTAATAGCTTCTACAGCTAGCTTAGCAAAGTGCTCTTTAGCTTCTCTAATAGCCTTACTACTCAAGCTTGTTAGAGCAACTTGCTCTAAGAGATCTACATTATCTATTGATATAGGCTCTGCTAACTCATTAATATACGCTAGAGCTTTTTCTAGAGCAGCCTTATAGCCTTCAATTATAACTGTTGGGTGTATATTCTTATCTAGTAGTTTCTCAGCTTCTTTTATGAGTTCTCCAGCGAATATGACAGCAGTCTTGGTACCATCGCCAGCCTCCTCATCCTGACCTTTAGCTATTTGTACTAGCATCTTACCTGCAGGATGCTGGAGATCCATTTTATCGAGTATAGTTGCACCATCATTAGTTGTCGTTATATCGCCTAGACTATCTACAAGCATCTTATCCATACCTTTAGGTCCATATGTTGTCTTAAGAATCTCAGCTATAGCTTTAGCTGCCATAGCATTTGCTCTAAAAGCTTCCCTACCATAAGTTCTACTAGTACCCTCCTTTAATATTATGACTGGTATTCCTACAGCCTCAGTAGTAGGTAGTTTAGTAGACAACCTTATCACCCCCCTAATATTGTTCTCCAATAATATTATATGAAGGTACTTCTATATAAGCTTTTCTCTGTAAACAAGGTTAATATCTATGCTATCATAAAAATAATAGGCTTAATTAGGAGAGACATTGTGGTAGTAAATTTTGGTTAATTATATAATAATAGTTACTGGGACGCCTGGAACTGGTAAGAGTATTCTTTCTAGGAGGGTAGCCTTAGAGTTTAATTGCATAAGCTTAGAGGATAGTAGTCTATTTAAGTCTGGAGGAGCTCTAGTAGAAGATCCTACAGGTAGAGAGACTAGTGTAATAGTAGAGTCTAAAGCTATAAAAACTATAGAAGACTATGTAAATAATTTGAAGGATAATTGCCTAGTAGTTAGTACATTAAACCCATCACTCTGGCTTAATACTGTAGGTGACTATATACCACTCATAATACTACTCAGATGCGATCCTAGAGTATTAATAGTGAGACTTGAGGATAGGGGGTGGAGTAGGGCTAAGATAATAGAGAATACTATAGCAGAAGCTTTTAATATAATAGCTGAGGAAATAGTTGAAGGAAGCTGGAGTAGTATGACTATAGAGCTAGATACAACACATGGTGAGCCTAGAGTAGAAGAGTTAATCTCAAGAATAGAATCCTGGGATACTGGTATCAATATTGACTGGCTCTCTATAGACCCTAATATTATTGAATTCACTACTAGACTCATCCACGAGCTGGACTTGTATAAGGGTTGGTTCTGGATTTGAAGGTGCTTGTATTATAGCCTCACCTGATCCGAGCTTATCAATAATATCTACATACTCTCTCTTAAGACTCATAGTCTCAGATATCATAGTCTTATCTCTAGAGCTCCTAAGGGCATGTATAATCTTGGTATTAGTATTCAATAATATGCCATTAGGTATTGATGCTGGAGACTGGGTAGCTATAGCTAGTATTACGCCATACTTCCTACATTCTGAGAATAACTGCTCTATGAAGTGGGACTCTTCACCACTAAATATGTTATGAGCCTCATCTATAGCTATTAGAATCCTAGGCTCACTCTCATTACTAGAAGATCTCTCCATAAACATCCTAGCTAGTAGGAATAAGGCATATGATTTCCTAGCTAATATATTCTTAATATAATCTAGTCTTACTATACTTATACCGTTAAGTTCTATACTTTTAGTTTCCTTAAACGCATTATATGACCCCCTAGTTAGCATTGATATCTTCCTTAAGAGAGCTCTCTTAACCTCCTTATCCCACTTAGACTCTTCAGTTAACGCTTCTATAGACTCCTCTAATTCTCTTAAAGATCTAGGCTTAAAGCTCTCGAGGGCTCTCATAAGCATATATGCCTGTGGAGGGCTTAGAGATAAAGCTTTAACCATAACACTAACAATGTAGTCTATATCACTCTCAATATCTAAGGGGTTTATAGAGGCTCCTCCATCCATAGGATTATACTCTTTAAATTGAATTCCTCGAGTCTTGAAGAGTACTACGTGTTCCCCAGTCCAGTCTAGTAGTATTACTGGTATTTTAAGGTTTCTCCACACTCTCTCTACTATTATAGATAATGTTGTAGACTTACCTGATCCTGTAGATCCGAAAATACCAATATGTCCCTCAATATCTCTTAAAGTTAAAGTGTAAGGCTTAGGCATGGGGTTATCTAGAGCTTCTCCTAGGATTAAATTATTCTCTACACTACTAGCTGAAGAAGTATTGATTAACTGCCTCTCGCCTAGAGTCTTATCTGAGATAAAGAGTAAGCCCTTAGAGTGTAAATTTAACTTTAATACCCAGTCGGCTAGAACTCTTAACTCCTCATAGTTAACTTCACTAACCCTTATACCATCAACTAGACTAGTTAATAGTGTTTTAAGAACTTCAGCTTCAACATTAATCTTCTTAGAATCCTCTGAGACTAGAATTATAAATGACCTCCTCAACTCACCCTCAAGAATAGATAACAGTATATACCTAGTACTAGTTTTAGTAGCCCTATCACTAATAATCCTAGAAAGCTCCCCAGCAGCACCACTCTTCCCACTCCTAATCTCAACTTCAAGAGCTCTAAAGTAACTCTCACTACTAGAACTAAGATTAACCCTAGGAAATCCAAATTCTCTCAAACCAATAAATAAGAGTATGAGTAAGAGTAGAATAGAGCCACTAAGTAGTAATAGTCTAAACTCTAAGAAGCCTAGAGAATATAAGACTAGGAGTACCGCTATAATAGCCAGAGAGAGTCTTAGAGCTAATGGTGCATTATCTATGATAGACCACAAGCTAAAACACCACTAATACGTAATTAATAGTTAGAGGCAGAGAGTAAGCTAAAACAAATAATAAATCAGAGAATAAAGTCTACACTACATATAATTACTAAAAGTTAAAGATCCTCTTATAATCTACTTAACTCACAATATTTTTATTGTTTATGGTCATATCTCTGAGTATTGAAATTCAAACTATATGCTTCCATGTCTCTGAGCTAGGATTATGTAGGAGTTCCTAGAATACAATAATTCATTAGAGACGACCTCCTCCCCGCCCCTAAAGAGGCGAAACTTTCAGGTTGTAAATAGTTTGTAATAGTTGAGTGTTAAGAGCTTTACTTGCTTTCTTTTAATTTTCTAACTTTAAGTATATGGTTATCCTTACTAATAACTTCTATTTTATCCCCGCTTTTTATTTCTTCATCACTTATGGCTTTCCAGTACTCTCCCTCTACTATAACAAATCCAGGCTTCCCAGGTCTTATTTCTTCTATTGCTTCCCCTCTTAACCCCTCTATTCTCCATATATATGGTTTTGCTCTCCTCACTTGTAGAATCTTGTATACTATGAATGCTGTAGTTATCCCTACGGTTAGTCCTAGAGCATATATGTATATTATTACCTGGTTTAAGTATCTCTCTGTTATCGCGAACCCCTCAGGTCCTGGGACTGCTGGTAGTAGTATTAGTCCTAATACTAGCATTATTATTCCAGTTCCCCCAATTATACCAAAACCTGGAGTGAATATCTCTACTGCTATAAGTAGAGCTCCTAAGGCTATTAATGCTAGAGATGCTATATTAGGGTTGAGGCCTGTGCCAAGTAAGCCTAGTATTACTATTAATAGTCCAAGAGCTACTCCAGGCATATTTGCTGAAGCTATACTAAAGATTAAAGCTAAGACTCCAATAGATAATAGTATCCCCGAGATTAAGGGATCTGATAGCATGCTTATAAGTAGCTCTGATGGGTTTAAACCTATAAACTCGTATTTACCATTAAGCTCTAATTTCACTCTATCCCCTCCATAGACCTGGACGACAAGTCCATTAACCTGGTTGAGGAGATCTTCTCTACTATTAGCAATAATATCTATTACATTGAATCGCTTAGCCTCACGCGCACCATAGTTATCATTGTGTAAGACAAATCTAACTAAGGCTGTAGCATTCCTACCCTTAGAGGCCCCATGCTCACATAATGTTTTTATTATAGGATTTAGTATCTTAGTCTCATTAATTGGTGCATATCTACCAGTTGTTGGGTCATAGCTTACAGGTTGTAAAGATCCTATAATAGTACCCTCCTGCATTGCTGCTATATGCGTAGATACTAGGATAAGTGTCCCAGCACTTTCAGCCCACTTGTCAACAACATAACCAATAACTGGTACTCTACTCCTACTAATAGCTAAAACTATATCTGTAGCAGCATTTACTAAACCTCCAGGAGTATTTAGTTCTAAGACTAATGGTACATTTCTACTTTCAGCTTCTCTAATAGCTCTAATAATATACTGGTATGTCCAGCTACTTATAACACCCTCAACTCTAATAATTATAGCACTAGGGCCAGCAACCCTATCATAAGGAGCATCTCTACCAATTATCCCCTGATTCTTCTCTACAACTCCACAATAAGCAGATCCTAAATCGCCACCCTCAGCACTAGCAATACCTGTATTTAAATATAGTATGGTTAAGGATACTATGATTATTAAAAAAAGATATCTCATTAGATCCACCACTTACCTCTAAACTCTACTTAGTCTTAGACTCTGCCTGAGTAGTTGATGGTTGCGGTAATCTTAGGAGCCCTGCTGCTACTGCTAGAGTCTCATTTGTCCCTAGTTGTGTTGGAGTGACAATAATCATATTCTTTTCTCTAGCAATCTCTATTAGAGTCTGTAATTCTCTTAAACGTACAGCTACAGGATGTTTCTCATACATCATTGCAGCTTCAATCATTATAGATGCTGCTTGCCTCTCACCCTCAGCTTCTATAATCCTAGACCTCCTCCACCTCTCAGCCTCAGCTTGCTTAGCCATAGCTCTTAGCATTCCCTCAGGTAACTTAACTTCTTTTAAGGTTACAGCTGTTACTTTAATACCCCAAGGATCTGTGAGTGTATCTAGGATTTCCTGTATTCTCTTATTAATCTCCTCTCTCTTAGCTAGGAGATCGTCTAGCTCGACCTGGCCTATTACATCTCTAAGTGTAGTTTGACTTAACATCAAAACAGCGTAGTGGTAGTTCTCAATTTTAGTTACAGCTTTCTCGGGATCCAAGATTTTATAGTATACTACAGCATCTACACCTACAGTAACATTATCCCTAGTTATAACCTTCTGCTCCGGGATATCAATAGCTACTACTCTAAGATCAACTTTAACCATTGAGTCAACGAAAGGAATTAAGAAGAATAACCCTGGACCCTTAACTCCTAGTAGCCTCCCAAGCCTGAATACGACAGATCTCTCATACTCTCTAATAACTCTAATAGACATTGCAAGTAGGAATATTACTACTAATGCTATCAGAAGACCTAGAGTTAAAAGTTGGCCATTAACCATACTTGCACCCAATATAACTTTGTGATTTAACCCTAATAAGTTATCATTAATGTACTTTCTAATTACCCCTCATAGTATTCATGGACTCTCTCATAGAAATTTTAGAGCCTCAGAGCTAATTCTTAAGAGAATCTATCCATACCCTAGGAGGGGTTCAGCTCCGATATCATTGCCTCATCTCTTATTCTCCCGCATTTGTCTTGGGCTTGCATTATTTTTAAAGGCGTTTAGAGCGACCCCAGACTCTACATCATACGTACTTGCATTTAAGATAGTAGAGGTAACTTATAAGCTTTTAATATAGCCAAGGAGTAATACTAAAATACATAAACCAATATGAAACCCCAAAACAGTTACGTTAGGCTAAAATTAATATATATTGAGAATATTTTAGTTTAAAGGTATGAGGTTATTTTCTTATCTTTAGGGAATAGGGTCTCATCTAAATCTCTAATCTTTAACCCTTTCTCTGGTGCTTCAAGCTTATAGTTTCCACCTTTTGTTATAGATAACATATCTATATTATGTATTCTCCACTCTCCTCCAGCTAGTCTTACTGCTATATAGGCTTTACCATTTGATCTTCTAGCAAATTCTTGTATTCCTATTACCTGACTTGCCTCTACATATATAGGTTCTCCTTCTCTCCCAGTTTTAACCTCAAATATTAGTATATGCCCATTCTTTATAGCCACTATGTCAGGCTGAAACCTCCTCCTTACTCCTCCGCCACTTGAAGGACCTCGTATTACTGCATAGCCTAGATTCCAGAGTATTATTGCTAGCTCATTCTCAGCTCTAGAACCTTTAGCTTTCGGCTTCTTAATTTTAGCCATAAGTACTACTCCTATCCTGGCATTATTCTAAGTTTTAGGTTATGTTCTTCAGCTATACTCTTAAGTCTCTTAATCTTCCTAGCTGTTATCTTACCCCCTAGTCTAGGTATTCTAACTATTAAAACCCCCTCTCTAGTTTCAACACTAGCTTCTGGTATGATTTTCCTTACACTATCCTCTATAGCAGTTCCAGCTAAGGCTACGCTATAACCTCTCCCACCCGTAGCCTTAACTGGAACTACCATAGTCTGCTCTCCAAAGATATAGATTTCGAATTCTAAATCTCCTGTCATAAAGTCTCTAACCTCTACTACAGGCCTTGTAAGCTCAGCTTCTCTAAGTCCTGATGGTAGCTTTACTGTCATTGATATCTCGTAAGCCTTCTCTACTCTGCCCTCATTAATGAATATTACAGTATCTATAATACTAGGTATCATACCTAGCTCTACTCTCCTAATAAACCTCTGTATTGCATCTATAGGTGATGTAGCGTGGAGTACCCCTATCATCCCTATTCCTGCAAGCCTTAAATCAACATATAGTTTAAAGTCCTCATCATTTCTAAGCTCATCAAACACTGTATAGTCTGGCCTCGATAATAGTAGTATGTCGTGGAGCTCTCCAACATCAGCGTAAGCCTTAGAATACTGTGTTATTACTGCTGGGAGCCTCATATCTCTCGGAGATTCTACAGTCTTAACAATCTTACCTTGCCTAGAGTAGAACTCTGCTAGTGCTTGAGCAAAAGTAGTCTTACCCATACCTGGAGCTCCAGCTATTAATATACCTTCAGCTCTCTCCATTAACCTTCTAAGTAGCTTCTCTGGCAAATTATAATCTTCTAGTCTAAGCTTAACTAATGGCCTAACAGCTGTTATCTCCCAGCCATTACTAAATGGAGGCCTAGCTATGATTATCCTGTAATCCCCAAGTTGTACTATAGTCGACCCTAGCCTATCAATCTCAACATACCCATAGCCACGTGAAGCTGCTTCAATAATTTCCCTAGCCATCTCTTCAAGCTCAGCTCTACTTATAGCCTCCTCTCTAAGCTTAACAAATACCCACCTACCAGGACTACCAACTTTAGCTAAGGGAGGAGCCCCCTCCTTAAGATGTACACTCATAGTTTTTAAGTCAAAGAAATGCTCGAATTTAAGCTTAACTTGTTCATCCTTAGCTGAGAAAAGCGTTCTTATACCTAGAGCTTGAGCTGTAGCAGCTTGAACTTTATCAGACGTTATAAGTATTCCTCCAATTTTCCAAGCATAATCTCTTATAATACTCTTAACAGTACTCCTATCTAAATCTTTATATGGCCTCCTCTCTTCATCAACAACACTAATCTCAACATATTGACCATTATAATCTAGTATTTTCTTAAGTTCCTCTAAGCCAGTAAAGCCGAGTGTCCTACCACTACTAGCCTCTAAGCTTAAATAATCTATAATAGCCTTATGTACTAGTATCTTACCTTTAACTATACTCTTCTCAATAATAGACCTAACACTACCATCGAGTATAGAGTCTAAGTCAACTACGTATAAACTACCAGTCTCAGGCAACTTTTACACCAACTTGTACCATGATATAACTTATGAACATAGAGACTATTAAATATTACCTGGTATACATGCAATTAATATAACCATGTATTCTAGGAGTAAGTATTAAGTATTATATGGTAATTAGTATTATCTACTTAGGAGCTTCTCTGCTAGGGCTCTAGCTTCTCTAAAATGTTTCTCAACTATATAGAGGTGATCTCCACCATCTACGAGTATATCTTCTCCAGCTATTAGCGTTTCAAGTTTTGCTCCACTCTTATATATCTTCATTACATCCTGCTCTGATGCCATGTCTAAGAGCATTGCTGGTGGTTTACTAACATCATATACTGCTATCTCCGCTAACTTACCAGGCTTTATAGTTGACGGAGGTAGCATTAATGCCCTCCTTAACTCTAAATTCTCTACCCATGGATCTTCTATAGTGGAAGCTGGTATACTATAAGATATTGTATTAAATAAGCTAAGTACAGGCTTAGAGCCCTTATATCCTCTCTCATTAATTTCTATTATCTCAGCCTCACCCTCACAGTCTCTAGAAGATAGCTTAATAATAGAAGCAAGGCCGGGAGTATACATGGGTTCTATACCACTACAAGCTGGAATAGCTAACCCGTAGAATCCCCCAATTAGCTTAGATAACTCTAGGGGGAGCTCTACTGTTAAACCTTCAGCTATTATTACAGTAACTCCACTCATATGAAGCTCATATATAGCTGGAAGTGCTGCTAATAAAAGATTTTTAATCCCAGTTTCTCTATAAAAGTTAACTCTATCCCTCATACTAGGCTTCTTAAACCTTAATGGATATGAGGCTACACTAGCTATAGCTGCTAGTCCTGGAACTATAATTCTCCCAGTTCCTCCAATTAAGAGCGTAGCGTAAGTATACTCTTCTGGGACTACCCCCTCACCTACAGCCTCTACACGGCCATTACTTATATAGACGTAGCCATTCTTAATGATCTCTTCACCAGTGAATATTAGAGATCCTGTTATTAGTATATCAACCATATAATTACAACCCAGCCAATAAATACTAGAGTTGAAAGTTTAAAATTATAATAGCATAAGCTTTCTAGATCCATTCTCATCTAATATATAGACCTCCCTCCTACTATTAGTCTTAACCATAATCTTATCTATCGATAAGATAACGTAATCGTATAGAGCGCCTGGCTGAGAGTATATTGTAAGGTAGGGGAGATCTCCTATTAGAGTATAAACTAGCCAATAGGGGCCTAAGTAGGTATCATGATCACTATTATAAGCCATTACACGCGCAGATCTAGACTCACCAGTAAGCTTAGATTTTAAATCTAAGTATATCACCTTATCTCTCTTAGACTTAAACTCTCTAAGATGATAGTCTAAGTTTATGGTTTGAATTACTCTAGGCTCGAGCATTATGCTAGACTTTAGAGCTCTAACTACTAAACCATCACTTAACAACTCAATCCTAATAAAACCCTTAAACCACTTGAAGGATAACGCGTTCACCACATACATCATCCTAGCTTAAGCTTACTCAGTATACTATCTAAAGATTCGCTCGTAAGATTAATCTCTATAGGATCTGGAACTATGATGTCAGAGACTTTATCATACTCCTTCTCAAATCTCTTAGGGTTACCTCTAGGTGTAGGTGTAGCGGCTAATCCACATACTTCTACCTGTTTCTTGTTTAAATCATAAGTTCCAATTCTTATAGATTCCTTAATAATCTCATCTTTATCAGACCCTAATAGTGGTCTTAAAACCGGGAGTCTTAAATTTCTACCTAGCAGGTATAGATTCCTAATAGTCTGGCTTGCTACCTGGCCTATAGACTCTCCAGTGGCTATAGCTTCTGCTCCAATCTTCTCAGCTAAACTTACAGCATACTCCATCATAAGCCTCCTAATTACTAAAGTCCTGTATGGTGGAGAGACTAGACCATTAACTATTCTAACAGGCCCCCTAAAGTTTATAATGAAAAGTCTCATTGAGTGTCCAAAGCTCCAGTTATCTGCTAGGTATTTTGCTACCTCAATAGCCACTCTAACAGTCTCTGGGAAACCTATATCATAGTGTAATAAGTGTACTCTACAACCTCTCCTCATAAGCCTCCAGCTCGTAACTGTAGAATCAAAGCCTCCACTAAAGAGTACAAGTACCGTACCCTCACTCCCTAAGGGTAACCCTCCAGGCCCATCAATTATAGTGTCATATAGGAAAGCTATAAGACCCCTAATCTCTAAGTAAGCTGTATACTCTGGATTCTCAAGGTCAACTCTTAAAGCTCCACTCTCTAAGAGTTTAGATCCTAGAAGCTTCTCTACATCCTTACTAGTGAAGTTATGGGAGCCTACACGTCTAGCTCTAACTCTAAATATCTTACCCTTAACTCTAGGAGAGAAGAATTCTAAAGCTCTATCTATCAAATCTTCTAGATCTGAGAACTTGAGAAAATATGCTGGTGAGATACTCTTAACTCCAAATACTCTACTAGATGCCTTAATAGCGCCCTCAATATCTGAAGGATTCCATATAAATATCCTACCTTCTGAGACAGTAATTTCAGCTTTTACATTAAACTTCTCTAATGCTAATCTTAGAGTATTAGCTAATAAATTCTCCATACTCCTCCTAGTCCTAACACCTTTAATAGCTATTTCCCCATATCTTACTAAGATGACATTAGACATAGTGTACTAGAACCCTTAATTATTAAGAGTAGGTAAAGACCTTTAAATTAATACCAGAACGTTATAAAGTTATGCTCTGGAACCATATACTTAGGTTCCCTAAATGCTCTACATATAGGAGATAGAATACAGCCCCCATTACATCCTCTAAGCTTTATACACTCAGCTCTACAAGAGTCTCTACATGTAGGCTTATCTCTAGTACAGCATCTCCTACCAAAACTCCATAGTATATCATCTAGTATGAATGGGTCTAAGACTGAGGCTATTGAAACCTCCTTATAGGCTCTCCTAGTAGTAAACCTAAGGATTATGTCTCTCTCCTCTTCAAACTCTACTCCAGCAGCTATAGCCTCAATAGTCTCATCATCAACCTCAACTATTCCTGTTCTTAAAGCTATTCTAACTAAATGATTATCTACCGGAACCTCCTTATTATACTGGTCTGTTATCTCTAATACTCCCCTCCTCTCAAGGAATTTTGCTAGTAGTAACGCTTTCTTCTCTACAGGGTCCTGGTATGCTTTAAATACTTTAATGATGTTAAGGAAGCCTCCCGTAGAGTCTCTAAGTCTACCTCTAGACTCTATAATAATATTATATGGATCTCCATCAAATAGCTTATATAGCTTTAAGCCAATATCTCTCAAGAGCTCAGCTCTAATATCTGGATCTGGAGGCTTAACATTTAGCTTACCATTAAGTGTAAGCCAGTCTATAATATCCCTAGTAGTTACTTTAGCTAACCTCTCAGCCTCAAAGAAGCCTGGATCATCATTTAACCTCATACTACCAAGCCTATATAGTAGATCTGCCCCATGATACACTTTACCATCGATAACAGCCTCATATGGCTTACCAGGCCTACTTAATCTATGATCCATAGCCACCATTACTAGGAAGTATGCTGTTATAGTTCTCCTACTAGCACTAGCTGAGGGATAATAGTCAGTATCTAGGAACATATCTACTTCTAGATTAGAAGCTATACGTGATAGTAGCCTGCCAACTTCTCTAGCTCTAGTAAAGTTAACACCTATATACATGTACCATACACCATATAAGCTATGCTATACTAGGAGTATAAATGAGTTTAAATCCAAACATATGAGCCCTCGACCCATAATTTAAGTTTAAACCAATCACCAAGGAATACATAAAAACAAAAGCTATAGCAGCTATCGCATCATTACATTAATACTATTTAGCTGAAACATCCCCCTATAACGAATATACTGACCTCCTCCATGCTCTAATTAGCTTCTAGGGAAGGTTTATAGTCCCTGCTCCTGCCCTGGTTTAGCCCTACGCATAGTCTCAGACACATTATCCATATCCTCACACAGTTCAGAGCTCCTCATATGCTTTATGAGTTTTCCAGAGTTCTGCAATAAAGCTTACAAAGCTAGCTAAATAGAGTAAAGATGGGAAGCAATTAAGGAAGAAAAGACTAAAAAAGTTTAGGAAAGAGAGATGTTTAGGTCTTTTCTGTTTTCTTGCTGATTATGTATATTAATGCTATACCTAGTATTACTAATGCTAGTATATTGAATGCTTTGAGTGGGTGGCCTGCGTACCATAGTGCTCCAATTCCTCCAGGTGCCCCTGGGAACATTGGTTCTTCTATTTGTAGTGCTAGAGCTGCTGGGCCTAGATATGGTGCCCATGCTAAGTATCTTCCTAAGGCATTAAAGAATGGTGCTAATGGTATGGTTATAGCGAATAGGTATAGTAGGCCAGGCTTATTTAGTATATTTGTGAATACACCGCTAGCAGACAATAATGTTAAGCCTACTAGCCACATTAGTGCTACATGTAACCAGCTACCGGGACTATAGTGTAGATTCTCTAAGCCTCTAGGCGTATTTCTCGCAGGTGCTGTTCCAGGATATCCCTTTTCTGGATCATAGTATGGGCCTACATGTGGAAAAGCCTCCTGCCTGAATGTAACTGTGACTTCTGGTGTAGTATCCCACTTTAAAGCTATGTATGCTCCTGTTGCAATTAACACTAGAAGTACTAGTGTTGCAAATGCTATGATGTTTTCATTGCTGGATGGTATGGTATATCTACTGGTTTACTCTTAATTAACCCTATAGATGCTAGGAATACTGCAATTGGTAGTAGGTAGTATATACCTGCTGGTATAACCCATACTAGTGAGTGTATTTTAGCTATATTGAATAATAGTAAGCCTAGAAATACTAGTGGAAGTGCAACTTGAGATATCCTAACAGCAATATTAAATACTCTATCTTCAACATTAAGAATCCTCAATAATAGAAGCATTATTACAGCACTAGCACTTAGGATGACTGTATGTGTATGGAATTGCACAAGGGCAGCAGGCTCTATAGGCTTATGAGCTACTCTAAAAGTTGAAGTTATATAGAAACCTACAAGTACTCCTAGGATAGCTACTATAGTTGGTACTATGAATATCCTCCTAGGAATTTCAATATTAGTAATTAATTCGAATCTACCCTTCGTGACCTCCTCTGTAGTTATGAATGACAATCTAAAACCAGAAGCTACAAGAGCAACTGCTAAGAGGATTATGAAGAGAACCGCCTCACTTATAGGTAATAGATACATTGCTGCACTAATATCTCTAGCATAATATAAGTAAAATCCTACACCCCACACCAAGGGAGCTAGCGCGGTACCAATTAATACAATACTCTTAAACCAACTCTTAACATTAAGACTGGGTAGAATAACTGAGGCTATGAGAACTAATACTCCCCACCAAGCAATATGACCATGACTAATCTTAATCCACTCAGGGCTAATAATGCCCCTAGCGAAATAACCCCAAATTCCGATAATCCCAATAAATGCTCCAAACCCAACTACTAGAGTACCTATGACGAAGAGAGGTATATTAACACCTAACTTAATAGTATCCTTCAATTCTAACACCTGCCCTACATATATATTTTATATTATACATAGTCATAAATCTAACCCCGAATATTTTCGGAGTTCTTATTTAACTAAGTCTATTAGCCTTAGAATATATATCTACTAGAAAACTATTCTACCATATTAATTTCCATGTATTAGCTTAGGAATGTATCTATAACCAGGGAAACCTCGCCGTTTAGAGCGGGGGGTGATGTGGTAGAGTTTATGGGTATTGCATTCTACTAATATACAATTTGCCCCTAGATTTTCATTTTATTTTCATTCATTGTCACATCTGGGGACTTCCACCTTGCCCACATGTAGTCATGAGTGGCTGTTGAGCCAACAGCACAGGAGCTCCCATCTAGTTTTAGCTCTGAGCGGCTTGGAGCAATGATCACATCGCTTTCTAAATTAGATCAGGAAATCAAAGCTTATAAACATTTCCTAGAAAAATTAAGAAGAAACACCCCCTTGATACTAGTAGTTATTTAAGTTTAACTTATAGTCATATGAGGGGAGTATTAATGTGGAGAATATTAAGTTTGTAGTTGATACAATGCTCGGAGACCTAGCTAGATGGCTTAGGATTATGGGATACGATACTGTATACTCTGATAACTATAATGATAAGCAGATTATAGAGATTGCATTACTAGGAGATAGAGTAATAATTACTAGAGATAAAAGCCTCTATATAAAAGCTAGGAAAGCCTTAGCTAAGGTAATCCTAGTAGAGTCTATAGATACTAGAGAGAAGATAGCTGAAGTAGCAGTAAAAGCTAAGATTAATATAAGCGTAGACCCAGATAAGAGTAGATGCCCAGAGTGTAACGGGGTACTAGAGAAGACAAATGATAAAAACAGAGTTAAGGATAGAGTACCACCACAAGCCCTAGCCTCATATAACACATTCTATATATGTACAAAGTGTAGTAAAGTATACTGGGAAGGGGGACACTGGATTAATATAAGGAGACTTATAGAAAATGCCAAAGAACTAGCTAAAGAATATAAAACCATGTATAAGAGAAGAGCTGACCTCCTCCCCGCCTAATGTAGCTGTTTGTGTGTAGAGAGAAGCTTATATATTAACTCTACTATCTCTAATGCTGAGAGCTACCTAGTGAGAGAGTTATGAGGTTATAAATGAAAGCTCCCCCCAAAGAATAGCCTCAGAGAGGCAAGAGGATCTCGAATTATGAAGTCAAGGGTAGCCCGTAGAGGATGCTATAGCTAGCTTTAAGTAGAGGATAAAACCTAGTAATGCTTCCATAATGTTAGTTTTAAGATATTGGTTTCACGAGCTCTATTGGTATTGTTACTACCATTCTATAATCTGATTCTAGTAGTGTTATATCAACCTCTTTTCTAGCCTCATAAACCTCTAATACTCTACCCTTCATGCCCTTAAATGGTCCACCTATAACCTCTATTACTTGCCCCTTCGATATTTTAGGTATTTCTACTACTGGTTTAGCTAGCTTTAATACATCTTCTTCTTTAACTTGTACAGGCCTCTTCCTCTTAACATGCCTTATACCCCTCATGAGATAGTATATTGCTCCAGGATCCCCTACCTCTACTATAATATACCCCTTAGTCTCAGGAGGGACTACTATACTCCTAACATCTAAGCCCATACTCCTAGCTCTCTCTCCTAGTATTAGTGCTACCCTAACCTCCATCCCCCCAGTAACGTGTACTGAGTAAAACCTAGACTTAACACTACTAGACTCCACACCAATCACCTCTGAATAGTTAATAGAATATATATCATATGAATCATATAACCAATAACACCAATTAAAACAAAACCTATAAAAGTCAACCTAAGTAGTTGGATATACTCCTCTCTATCAGGCCTCCTAGACAACAATAATATCCTACGCCACGCAGCCACCACACCCCTAACCCTACCAAACACCACTAAACCCCCCTAACCACTAGTAGAAAATCTTTCTATCGCCTTTATTTTCTATTCCCTTTAGGGAAATACTTTAGGCTCCTTCCTAATCTTTCTTATTTCCCCCATTAGGGGCTTTGTCATCGCCCTTATATATAGGCCCCTTTAGGGAGGATAACCAGTCTTAAACTATTACTATTCAGAGTTTAAATATTTAATATTATTATTGGTTTTTCTTAGTTATCATCCGAAGAATTTAAGGCTATATCAGCCTGTTATATATGCTTCCCAGATAAAACTAGATGGGAGTCCCGATATCCCCTAATGGGAATAGAAAGATGCTCATGATGATTAACCGTTAGCTCACTATCTTTTACTAAGATACTCCCTAATGGGAATTGGAAGTTTCATATATTCTTCTAGGTTGGCTTCTTTTATGGCTTTGATTACTTCTTCATCGCTTGCTTTTTTACTTATGTTTATTTTTTTATCTAATGGCTCTATGTGCTTTATGTTTACTTGTCTTCTTCTGACTCCTGTTAAGTTCTTTGGTCCTGTTATTACTATGAAGTTTTCATCGATTATATCTACTATTACGCATTTCCTTCCAGCTTCTCTTCCTCTAAGTTTAACACATATTCTCCCTATTTCTATAGCCGGCAATATTTCCACCTATGGTTTAGAGTTATTTTTAGCCTCCTATAAGCTTTTAGTGTGCCCTAGTTTCTCTAGTCTCTGTTTTACTGCTAGTTTTATTATGTTGTATGCTTCTTCTATACTATATATGCTTGTGTCTATTACTAGGTGGAATATTGATAGGTCTAGTGTATCTATGCCATAGTATTTCATGAATCTAGTCCAGTGGCTTAATTCTCTATCTACTATATCCTCTAACGCTTTAGAGTAGCTAATATTATCTCTACCTGCTACCCTCTGAGCTCTAATATGTAGGGGTGCTTTAACGTAGATGAGTATGTCTGCTATACTGGCTAGTATCCATGCTGCTATATGACTATCAATTACAATATTACCTCTACTAGCTAACTCTAATGTTTTGGCTTCAACCATTACATCTATATCAATACTCTCCTCAGCTCTCTTATTAAGCTCTACTAGGCTGATACCTAACTCTCTAGCTATAGACCTAAATATAGCTCCTGAACTGTAATAGGTTAAATTGAAATCCTCGGCTAGCCTCCTAGCATATGTAGACTTACCTGAACCTGGGGATCCAGATATTACTATTAATGGGCCTCTCTTAACACCGCCCTCGTTATTAGCCTCGATAGGCATGTAGAGCAAAGAGTACCACCATATGGTCTATTAGGTCTCTTCTTAGACTTACTAAGCTTCCTCAACTCTACATGTTTAAGCTTGGGGACTCCGCCTAGAGGTTTACCACAATTACTACAAATAGGTTTCCCCGGCCGTTTCTCCTCAAAGTGAATAACTACTCTACCACTAGGCGCTCTCCTATAAACTCTCCTAATACTCCTAACTCTAAGACCTGGTCTAACCATATGCAACCCCTAATTCTCTAGACATAAACATAAAAACTTAAAAGCACTCTCTACATTAATAGCTCTCTGAATAGTAGCATACCGTATATGAATGATATGAAGTAGAGGTATAGCATGGGCATATAGTATGAGCCTTCATACTGGATGACTATTAGTGGGATATAGAATGGAACCTCTACTATAGGCTTAAGTATTACTATCATAAAAGCTGTGGTAATATAGAGTAGTGTTATAAGCATGAACTTAATAAAGATACTTTTAATAATTAAACCCCTAGCTCTCCTATACTCTGGCTCTATGGATTTAAGCTTCCTTACAGCCCTCTTACTCCTAATATATGCTGATATAGACCTATACTCTGAAGCTACTTCTAGAGCTCTCCTCACATCCTCGTATGGATATATAAGCCTATATATGAAACCGGCAGTATATAGTGCTGAGATAGATAGTAGTACAGCTATTAGGGGTAATGGATCCATTCCTCATAAAGCCTCTAAGGCTTTTAGAATCTCGAGGGCTGCAGCCTCAGGCTCCCCCTCTCTATTATATACTATTAGTACTGTTGAGGCATAACTTATAGAGCTAGCTATAGCAGCAGTCCTAGCATAGCTTAATAGACTTCTAACACCTTCTATACCACCAAAGTCAGCTCTATACCTCCCCTTATCTCTAGCTTGCCTCTCAACTATAATCTCTGGCTCAGCTTCTATAACAACAATAGTATCTGGTTTAAGCTTATCAAGAACATATCCTGGAAGTCCCGGTAAGTAGCCTGCAGGTGTTTTAACTATAGCGTGTGTATCGATAACTAGGATACCTTCATTACCTAACTCTCTACTAGCATACTCAATTATTCTATATGCAGCTAGCGACTGGAGCTCTAACTGTTTCCTTAATGGTAGTCTTCTAAGCTCATCTCTACTCTTAATAATCCCTTCTCCCATAGCTGTTTCAGTCATGAAATCACCAAAATTTACTATTATCATCTTCATGTCTCTACTACTTGCTATCTTAGATAAGTGTGATAACACAGTTGTCTTACCAACACCTGGAACTCCAGTTACTATTACTACTTTAAAGCTATTCCTTAGATAGCCCATTACTCCTCTCCTAGTATCCTCTTTATTAGTGGGTATGCCTCTAAAGCCCTTTCTCTAAGTATGAGTGCATAGTATTGGTTAACTATTCCAACAGCTAATAGTAATCCTGTCCCCGTGCCGTAAGCACCTAAAATATCTGCTACTATAACTATTACAGCTACTAGGATACTACTAAGTAGTGCTAGCGGATATATATACTGGGATAACTCAACCTCAACAGACTTAGGACTCCTCCTAAAGCCTGGTATTTCTAGTCCACTCTTCACAAGTTTCTCAGCTTGTTCTCTAGGATTAAGTCCTGCTATCTCAACCCATAGTAGACCGAATACTATAGCCATTATAGTCCATGATATAGCGAATGTTAATGTCCTAAGGGGATCTAGAGAAGTCTCTATTATTCCTCGTGGTGGTGTTATATAGTATAGTGCTGTTGAGTATAACTGGTATACATTATGTGTAGGGCCTAGAAAGTCTCTAAGTATACCTTGTACTAGTTGTAGGTTAGCTACTAAGATACCAACTAGTAGTATGGGTATGTTAGTAACATATATGAATTGGAGTGGAATCCTACTCCTAATACCTCTAAACCTAGGAGATGCTACTGGAATCTCAACTCTCATAGCTTGAAGGTATGCTAGGAGGAGTATCATTGATATAGTAGCTAGCGCTCCTGTAATATCTGGGAAGGCGTTAGGCCTAGCTAATAGTATAGCGCTCCTCTCTATTATAAGAGCTGGTATGAGACCGTAAGCTACTATGCCCGGGATATAGCCTAGGAAACTCCAAATAACACCCTGAGCTACACCAGCTAGTATAAATAGGCTAACAGCACTCCCAATACCCCAACCTTTCTGTATAAGTTCATCGAAGTATATTACTAAGACTGCCCCAAAAGTTAACTGAAGTATAACTATGGCCATAATAGTGTATGTTGGAGTCTCACCAGTACCAATCCAGTACCTCTTGCCTAATACAAAAGCTGAAGCTTCAAGAAAAGCAAATAGTATAGATAGAGTTTTCTGAGCTCCAGTAAACTTCCTCCTATCATCAGGCTTAGTTAAATCTATTCTTACAATCTTAGCACCAACAAGAACCTGGAGGATTAAACCAGCAGTAACTATAGGCCCAATACCTAGCTCCATAAGACTACCAGCACTACTAGCAAAAATTATCCTTAAAAGAGTAAACTCAGTCGTAACATCCTGCTCAGGGATACCATAGAGAGGTATATTAGCCATTATAAAGTATATAACGAGAACTATACCAGTTAACATAAGCCTCCTATAAAGAGTAGGCCTAGGAGCAGGCTTACTAACACTTGGAAGCCTCTCAGCAATACCAGCAAGAACACCAATAAAATCAACCATAGCCTCCAGCACCAACCAAATAGAACATACTACTATAGAAGACTTAAAATCTTAACTAGAATATAGTAGAAAGGACGCGGGGGTGCCCGAGCCTGGACAAAGGGGTCGGGCTCAGGACCCGATGGCGTAGGCCTGCGTGGGTTCAAATCCCACCCCCCGCATAATCATGAGAGTCTAGGAGATATCAATCATTAAATATGATTAAAGCATTCATATCTCTTAATTATATTCATATTTGACAATAAAGTATTAATATCCATTAGCCACTCAGCATTTTGAAGCCTAGGAGTTAGTGCCATAGCTATGGCCATCTCTGTTAATACCTGTCTGGTAATATACCCTCTAGTTACATACCCTATATACCCTATATGTTCACCTATATCACCTAAACCTCTTGGTATTACTTCTACTTGTGATAGCTCTACCCCTGATACCATTAACTTTACAATCTCAGGTCTTAACTCAAAAGAGGGGCTTAAACCTACACTAACTCTACATAACCTATCAATTATAACTGCTACTTGAGCCTCTAAGAATCCTGAGCTTGAGTAAAACTCTATAGGCCCAGCTTCTATTCCTATACCCCATGACGCGCTCTCGACCAATTCTAAGCTTTTATATGCCCTCTCTAATGACCCTAATAGAACATCAAGTATACCTATAGGCTGCCTAGGAATACTCACCTCAACACTTACAGGTCTTACTTCAACATCATAGAATCTTGATAAGACCCTAGATACACTCCTAATCTTAACAGGATTTAAGCTACCTACAGCTACAATCATCTTACCCAAATAGGAATCCCTAGTAGATTATTATAGTAGAAGCTTTTTGGTATTAAGATTCACTATGCCTCCATATAGAGAATATCTCATAGACATATCTCTACTATTTCTAATGTAGGATAAGTTAAGATGCGGAGTGCTCGACGCCCTATAAGCCTTCAGAGGGTAATACAAGCCCAAGACGAATATAAGAGAAACAGAGATAGGGCAATTAACATATATCAGAGCTGAACCCCTAAGTCGTGTTTCCAACTTAAACATTTTTAACTTAAACCATAGATTATTATAGCTTCTAGGTGTAGAGTAATGCATACTAATAGGTTAAGCCATGTCGGTATAATTCCTGACGGTAATAGGAGGTGGGCTAATAGCACGGGTTTAGACTTAGAATATGCTTACGATAAAGGGTACGAGGTATTAAAGAATGCTATCAGGTGGTTTATAGATTATGATGTTAAATATGTAACAGTCTATGCTATGAGTAGAGATAATTGTACTAGAAGAAGTGATTATGAGAAGAGGATACTATTTAAGCTAATAGATAAAGCATTATGGGATTTTAGAAGTGATTATACACTAAAAAAATATGATATATCGATAAGAGTAGTGGGAGATTTAAGCTTAATACCAGATAAGCTTAGAGCATCTATTAAATCTCTGGTTGAGGAGACAAAAGATAGAAGTGACTATATAATCACTACCGGCTTATGCTATAGCTTCTACTGGGAATTTGAGAACTACCTAGCTAAAGGTCTAAAAGCACCATCCCAAAACCTCCCCCCAATAGACTTAGTTATAAGAACTGGAGGTATGCGGAGAGTAAGTAGCTTCTTCCCACTATTAATAGAATATGCTGAACTATACTTTACAGACACGCTATGGCCTAACTTCACTAGGAGAGAATTAGAGGAGGCAATCACATGGTTCTATAATCAGAGAAGAAACTTTGGAGTTTAATAAACAATAGCACCCCTCATACATGTTAAATAATAGCTAACATGGTTACAGTTATAATCATTTAGGTTATAATGTAGAGGAGGTTTAATATAAAGACTATGCTGTTATTAAATCATATCTGCTAGGATAAGCTTTAACTTACATGAATAACATTGCCTTAAATAATTTCACTTTAATAGTCTTACGAGTATTTCTAGTAGGGCTGCTATAGATACACCTATAATTATGTTGAATATAAATCTACTATTTAGAATTGATTGTAGTAAGGCTTCTGCTAGGCTTATATTCTCTTTTAGTAGTATATCGTCTAGGTTTGAGCCTAGGCTATGGAATGCCGCTGCTGTGAAGAGGAGTACTATGATTACTGCTAGTGTGTTTAGAATATTAAGATTACCTCTTATCAGCTCTCCTAGAGCATTACCTACTAGCATATATAGCGCTAAGCCTAGTAGGGTTATGGGTATACTTAATCCTAGTAGTCTAACTACCGCTTCATTAAGCCCGATTGTAGAGTATGTATAGTATGTTACAGAGATTCCACTAACTGTTAGAGCTAGAAGTAGTACTATACCAGCAAGCTTCATGTGGGGAGTCTCTCTTAACCCTCTAATTACCTTTACTGATATGTCTATTATGTTATGCTCAATACCAAATCCTTTAATCACCATAATTAACCCTAATACTAAGAGTGATATCTTTAAAGCTTCTAGTAATAGATTGAATAGTGAGAGTAGAGCTAGTATAACTATGATAACACCAGGTATACCTAGAGTATACTTAGCAAGCCTAGGATCACTTAAAGCCTTCCTCAAATACCTCACTAGTAGAGCATAGCTTGCTTCTAAAGACTCATGCTGTTCAACAACAACTCTCTTAACAGCAGCTACTGGAGCAACCTCCCCTAAAACCTCAGCTATCATAATCTCATCCAGCCCATCTCCAACAATGTAGAGCTCATACTTATCATTAGAGCCCTCAATTATACTCTTAACCCTTTCTCTAACCTTAACCTGCGCATCAATAATATCAAACCTAGAACCACCAACTATAGCCACATCTGGATTCAACCCCCTAGACATAAGCTTCCTATACAAACTCAACCCAGAAAATATAGCATTCAAATCAGCATCCTCAGGCCTAACACTAGCATAACTTAACGCAGCCTCTAGAACCATCTTTTCCCCTCTAACAACACTAACACCCAAAACCTCAGAAATATCATCATCAATATCTACAACCACAACTAATGGCCTAACACTCATCTACTAGACCCCAAATCCCAATGTTCACATATAAATGTCAAGGCTTAAAACCGATCTTTCCACTATTTCCAGTCTTAAGTGATTACTTCAGCTAGTATCCCCAGCCCTAGCAATATGCTCATGCCCCAACTCTACTCCTCACGTCCCGTGCAGGTTCTCACCGAGCTTGAGAGTATTTAGGGGCACTCCTAGTCCCCACATTACGAGTATTGCTATCCTTTGAAATAGTCTTAAAGCTCTCTATCCTATACTAGATGAATGAAAACTAATATAAACAGCTGTGGAAAACCCGGGGCAGTTGCATTAGGCTACTCTACTGCCTTCTCTTGAACTTTTAAAGTATTTAGGATTGTAGATGCTAGATGTTGGGGTTTCGTATACCATTTATCATAAGTATATTTTCTACCACGATAAGATAATTCTACGTAGTCTCTTAAGTCTCTAACTATCATAACCACATCTCTATCTCTAACTAAGCTAAGAGAATCTCTAGTCAATGTTATTGATAGCCTATATCTCGAAACCTCACCCTTAATTAACTCTCTAAGCTGTTCTAGATACTCACTCATTCTTCTAACCCTATTCATCTACATGGTAGAAGGCTTTAAAACCTTAATTCTAACTTATGAAACTATTCTCCCACAAGATACAACACTACGGCCCCATCCATAACGCTGAGAGCCACCCAGCGAGAAGATAGAGAACTCAATAAACACCAAGAATGAAAGAGCCCGCCCCGAGAGTGGCATTACACAAGACGTGGGAAGCCCAGAGAGTCACCCTAAACACCCTCTAAGCCTTACGAAAACTAAACTCAAAACCCCACACTAAAAAGACTCTGCCAAGATGCACATACCTATGACCCGACATCCAGCTCCTCATGATGCCTAATGAATTTTCCGAAACCCAACAATAAAGCTTATAAGGCTTGCTAGATAAAGTAAGGACAGAAAGCAATCAAAAAGACTGAAAGGAAAAAAGAAAAGAGCATACATTAGAGGGTGTTTTCTAGATTAAAACTTCTACTTTATAACTAGAACTTGGGTGTTAAGTTTGAGTATTCTTGAGGAGTTAGGAGAGCCTATTGGTAGGTTTAAGTATCCTGATGCTAAAACATTTGGTGAATTTATTGATGCACTATCGAGCATACTAGATGAAGCTAGATTTACTATTACAAGGGATAATTTAAAAGTTGCAGGTATGGATTCTTCTAAGGTAGCATATATTGAGGTTAGTATTCCTAGAGAAGCTTTTCTAGAGTTTGATATTGAGAGTGACAGAGAGAGTATTGATATGGGTTTTAAGCTAAGTACTTTATGTGAGATTACAACTGGTAAGAAGGGGAATCCCGTAGAGTTTAGGGTATTATCAGATAAAGTTATTATTATGATTGAGGGGACTATACCTCGTAGATTTGTTCTCCCAAACTTTGAAGTACAAGCCGAAGTTTTAGAGGTTAAGTTAGAGCATGATGTAAGCGCTACTATTCTAAGTGATGTTTTAAAGAAAGCATTAAGAGATATAGAAACAGTCTCAGATAATGTAGAGATTGAAGCTGAGGAAAATAACATAACTCTAAGATCAACTGGTGAGGCAGGCTCTAAGGTATCATTAACACTAACTAGAGACTCGGCAGCATTAATAAATCTTAATGTTAGGAGTCCTGCTAAAGCAAAATATGATATATCATATATTAGAAAAGTATTAAATCTCACTAAAGTAGCAGACACTATAGATATAGGATTCTCAACAGATAAACCACTAGAGTTAATATTTAAGAGCCCAGATGGAAGCACTGTAAGATATATCATAGCTCCAAGCACTTAAAACTAAAACAGTACATAAGTAATAGCTTTTATACAATACCATTTCTCAGTAGATGACTATTCATAGAGGCTCCCATGTAGTCGCCTAGCACAGCTGTTTCAGGTCTTATAAAGGTTCATAAGGTTTGATATCGTTTTTAATTATTGGGATATTGTTGTTTAAACCTAAGGAGGTTTGTGAGAGGCTTAGTATAAGCTATACTACTTTGCTAGAAAGCTTTACGGTATGAGGAGCAGCAAGTATAGGGAGGTAGTTGAAGGCGCAAGAAAACTTATCGAAAACTTGTGAAGTTGTAAGAATGTATAGTGTTCCAGTAAGAGATGAGAGACTTAGAGAGCTGATAACACGGTATACTAGAATGCTCCAGAAGGCATTAGATATTATATAGGAGAATATCGTGTAGGAGTACAAGCTCCCAAAGCTATCCTGGAGAAGTGGAGAGAATAATGTTAAAGTAGGGTGTAAAGTTAAGATCCCTAGAATACCTGTTGATGGGAGGTTTAAGAAAATGCTTAGAGACTCGATGCTCAAAGAGTGTCCATATGCTAAACACTAGGTTGATGCTATTATAAGAATAGCATACTCTATTATCTAGTCTTGGAGGAAGAGATATCTAAAGTGTAAAGCTAGGGAAGATGAGCCGAGAATTAAGAGGAGATTTGCAAAATGTAAGGTAACTTTAATAAAAGTAGACTATGAGAATAAAACTGTGAGAATAACTTTGAAGCAATCTATTGGTAAGAGAGCTCTTTGAGTAATATACTAGAAGAGAGAAATAAAGAGAAAGACTTCATAAATAAGCTTGTTAAGCAGATAACGGGTTTAATCCCAAACGCTATACATATACTTGAAGATCTTGAGGAAGAATATAGGATAGCCAGAGGGAAGACTAACATAGAGAGGAGGAAGAGGAATGCTAGAACACCCTGGAAGATTATACATAGCAAGTTCTCAGAGAAAACACTTGCAGTCAAGGTTCCTCCATATAACACTTCTAGAACCTGCCTATGATGCAGGTATGTAGATAGGCAAAAGCTAGCATCCCTAAACATATAAAATAGATTCACTAAGATGTGGAGGTTACCCCACAGCAGTGAACCCGAGATAATCAATGTTTGCAAAAACTAATGATATGAAAGCCAATGAAAGGCGCCCCGAGGTCTATGAAGCCAAGAGTTAATATCAAACATAAAAAACCCAAACCCCACGGATAACCATCAATAGTCAGGAATTTACTGATAATACTATTGGATAGTATATGCATACACCAGCTTCATTGCTTACAGTGCAGAGTTTTAGCTTTAGGTTTAGTGTTGCTAATTGGTCAGTCGCTGTGAAGTAGCCAGATATAGAGATGCTGTTCCCCGCTCCGAGGTTGAGCTGCACTAAGCTCGTCGAGTCAGCAATCGGCACGCCGTCTTTTATAATTATGCTCGTAGAGCTTGTGGCGCCCTCGATCCATATGTTTAAGTTTAGTGTGGGCAAGGCTGATGCAGAGTCCAGTATCAGTCTAGCGTAGAGAATCTGGGAGGTGCTTATTTGGAGGACTCTTGCCGTCGTGTTGAACCGGGTAGTCCCTGAAATTTTTAGCGTTAAACTAGCGCTGGTCTTATTGCTACCTAGGCTCACCGAGATTGAGGCTGTGGTCAGGGTGTATGTGTCTCCGCCCAGTATGGCGTCGGTGCTGGGTACTGTGAGGGTGCCGCAGAGGTACGCATCTGGGTACTCCACTGCAATCCTTCCATCAACACCAGTACCCACAACAATATCTCTCGTAACATCCAGTGTGAATGAGGTTGCTGTAGTAGTTTCAGAGCTCACAAGGTTTCCTAGGTTGTCCCATACCTTAACCCTCATGCCTGTGTAGAAGCCCGTGAACATGATTATCCTAGGGTCTACCGTTGATATTATGAAGTCATCAAATCTAAACCGACGAGCTTGAGGAGCATCTATTGTAACACCCGCGTAAGCAGGGGTGAATCTCGTTCCCCCCACGTCACTAGCTGATAGTGTAGAAACTAAGGTCCCTGTATCATCGTATACCCATAACCTGAAGCTGACACGTGCAGCGGTTACATTGTAGTGTAGAACGAGAGTGTACCATCTAGTGGCACTATACCCTGAAACCGGTGAACTGCCTATTGATACCCAAGACCCATCATATTTGCGTATAGTGGCTAGGCCGTTACTCACTGATATCTCGTAGAGCCTGTTCCTATCAGCGTTAAGCAGTCCTATCCCCTTTCTGCCATCTATTGTTTCTGCTCTAACTTTCACTGATACCCATAGTGAGGTGTACCCATCTATCCTAGTGTTCCAGTAGTACTGGGATGAAGCTCCTACACCACGATTGTTGTCTCTCCCCCTTAGAGCGTTGCCCTTGAAGCCTCCTCCAGTTGAAAGTTCCCAATTACCACCGTAGTTAGTCCACCCGGATATAGGGTATTCTTCGAAGTCAGTGTTTGTTAGTGCTCCTCTACTTGTTCTAGCCAAGTCAGTGCACGTGTAAGTGTATTGTGATTGTTCTAGTGTAGCTGGTGGTGGCTGGGGTACTATGACTAGAGAGGATGGATAGTAACTGAAGATTGATGCGAGGGATGAGAGTACTAGGACTGCTGTCATTGTGTATACTAGTCCCTGCCCGATCCTGCCGTACCAGGCGCTGTGTCTTAAGATGTGTTTAGGTAGTCTCATCGAGACTAGTAAGACGGATGCGTAGGAAGCCACAACTGCTATAGCTATTAGCATTAGCATTATCCAGTTGTTTAGTGCTAACCCGAGAACACCTGCCTGCTCTAGCCTGACTCCAGTGAACGTAATGTTACCTGCTGTCGTTCTCATCGTGATGATATCTCCGAGAAGGCCTCGAAACCTAGCTAGGTCTAGTTCCATAGCCCTGTAGATGTAGCCATTGAAGAGCCCGTAGAGGAGGATTAGAGCAGATGAGCACCCGAAAGCTAGTCCTGCAGCCAGGGTCGCCCTCCCTCTTGAGAGAACTATGGATAATATTGAGAGAGATAGAATTGTGAGTGATAATACTGTGAATGAAAGGGATACATGTCTAATGTAGTCTGTGTGCTGCATGGAAACAGGCTGCTGGTCTACGATGTAGTAGAGCCTGTAGTCAAGGATAGAGTAGTATCCTTGGATGTAGCCGTGGAAGTAGTAAACTGGGAGCACTACTACTAAGATGTAGATTGTGGATACTATAGCACAAGCCACGCCTGATACTAGCATAAGCATATTGATGAGCATGCTTAACCGGTTTTCACTGATAGTCCAACCCATCGCTTCTCACCTTGGTTAAACCAGTACACGTAAACGTACACGTACTTAGCGTCTTCAGGTGGCTCGATCACCGCGTCTGAAGCGCCTTCAACAATCAATGTACTATTACTCCACGCCCAGGTACTATTGACCAGGTATCTTACCGCAACATCCACTGCTATTGGAAAACAGTTCGGGTTCCTGACCAGGAGAACCCCGTTTATAACACTTAGCTCCGGGTTCGCCCCGCCTACGAGTAGCTTGTACCTGCCATATAGCCTGCCTACATAGTTCAGCTCTGCTTCAACCTCTACCAGTAGGGGCCTCCTACCCTCGAAAGCTCCTTGTAGTAACCTAGGGTCTGGCCTCACAACCACTTCCCTCCAAGATATCGAGACAACCTCTGCGAGAGCTCCGTTCACATTCACTTTGACACTAGTTGGCAACAGGGTCCCCGTGTAGCAAATGTTCACAGTGCATGATGCTTGGTCTAAGTACACACCGGCTAGGTTCAGCACCGGCTCGACCACAGGCGTTGGTGTAATTAGCCTCGGAACTGCTGCGTAGACGGACACCACCAGGAGTAGCCAGACGCATAGTACGAAGACGTAGGAGGGGCCAACGTAAGGGATCCTGGCAAGTCCATAGAGTATGTAGGATGTAACGGCCACTAGCAACGGTATCCAGAGCTCTCTAGGAAATGTGAAGAGAACCTTACCTCTAACTTTCTCTATCTCTACTGGGCTATCGGTTATGTTGACATTATCCCCTTTTGCTGTCACCATAGTTTTATAACCATTAACAGTGTTTAAGTGGAGGAAGTCTACGACTCTGTGAACTATGCAGTGGCTAGGGGTCACACAGTAAACTACTACATCGCCAACAGTGAAATTAGTGTTTACGTAGATGACCATGTCCCAGCGTCTTATAGTAGGCTCCATGCTATCAGAGATAACTACTGATGCTCCCAGGATGTTCAGATAGTCAAACCTTGAGAGAAGTGTAAGCACAACGACAAGTATAGATAACAAGAAGATGATACTTAAAGCAAGGGAAAGGGACTTAAGGAAAAAACTTTTAGGTTCAAACTGTCTAGCTTGCATTTCACCTTACCGCTTAGATTACTGGCGGTGTCTCTGTTGATGGTGTGTACACTAGCTTGGCACCTGCTGTGTATATTGCATTTGTGATGTCTGTCCCCTCGGGTATGTACACGTAGAAATCAAATCGCCAGATCACGTTAACCTGTAGGGTGCCTATAAATACCGGCGTGTTGAGCGGGGGACTAGTTATGACTAGCTCTTTAACCTTCGTGTTTCCTTCGTACACTAAGAGCTTGACTACGCTACCTTCTGGGAGGTTGTTTGTTACCGCGTAGAAAATGATATACACGTTCATTGCGTTATCGTCTTTGTTATTGACTTGTAGGACATCCTTGTAGTAGCTCTCTCGGTAAGTTGGGTGTATTTTGACCGTGGCGCTCGCCTGGCTTGCACCAATTGTGACCTCTATTTGGTTACCTGTTCCGATGTCCGGCTGCCCGGCGTTGCTTCCAGGCACAAATACTACTCCAGGTGCTGTAGGCTGTGCTATGATGTCTAATGGATAGTAGGCGAAGACCGCGGCGAAAGCCGCTGTTAGCAGCACTAGGATAAGTCCATTTAGTGCTATTTGCTTTATGTACATTAAACCCACCACTTCAAAGTATTATATTGTTCCTATAGCGTATAAACTCTAATTAATTTTTAATATATAAGTTTTTAATTTTTAATATATTGGTTAGAAATAAAACAATGTTAAGGCTAAAAACATCTGTGCTCGGTCTCTACGCTGGGCAGTATTGCACACTTAAAGGACTGTTTTCTTCTTAATTTTTCGAGAAAATGTTTATAAGTTTTGATTTCCTGATCTAATTCAGAGCTAAACAGCCACCCATGACTCCACGTGGGCGATTTGGAAGTCCCTAAATGTGAATAAACGTCTAGGGACAAGTGAAAAACGGAAATTTAATGGATAGA
Source organism: Thermoproteota archaeon (assembly GCA_030549835.1). Lineage (GTDB taxonomy): Archaea > Thermoproteota > Thermoprotei_A > Sulfolobales > Acidilobaceae > DSZV01. Next base: position 15,786 of record JAUQQR010000002.1, on the reverse strand, counting down.
GAGAGTCTGAGATGTATTATACCCCCTAGAGGGAATAGAGAGAAGGGTAGAGAGAAAAGTTTTAGGAGAAGATTCATACTTATAGGTTGGATAGACCTAGTATTGGGGTGGATGGGGATGGGTGGAAAGCATGGTAAATATGTTTATGTTAGGAGGAGTGATGGTCTCTTTGTTAAGGTTAGAGTTTTAAAGAGTAGAGATGAGAAAGATTCATCGAGGTATATACCTGTAGGGCCTGTAACTAAGAATCCGCCTTTAACATTCCAGGTTATTAGTGAGAATGATCTCCCAGAAGAGGTTAAACCTCTACTTTATAAGGTTTGATTTAATTTGAAGATTAGTATAGTTATCCCGACGTTTAACGAGGCAGATAGTATATCTAGGCTTATATCCGATATTAGAAGGAATCTTGAGCTCAATGGTTACAATAATTTTGAGATTATTATTGTAGATGATAATAGTCCTGACGGCACATGGATGATAGTCGATGAGGAGTCTAGGAGGGATAGTAGAGTTAAGCTTATTAGGAGAATCAATATTAGGGGCTTAGGCTCAGCTATAGTTGATGGTATGAGGGCATCTACTGGAGACTATATTATAGTTATGGATGCAGACTACCAGCATCCTCCAGAAGTTATCCCAGAGCTTATTGAGAGAGCTATTAGTATAGGTGCTGATATAGTTGTAGCTTCAAGGTATAGTAGAGGTGGAGGAGTCAGAGGGTGGAGTCTATTAAGGAAGATTATAAGCTATGGCGCTCTAATAATAGCCTACATCCTTATAGCTGAGTCTAGGAGAACTAGAGATCCCATATCTGGCTTCTTCCTAGTGAAGAGGGGAGTAGATATTGGTTGTGTAAAGGGTAAGGGGTATAAGGTTCTACTAGAGATTCTAGTAGCTAACCCTAACGCTAAAGTCATAGATGTACCATACGTCTTCAGAGAGAGACTCTATGGAGAGAGTAAGCTAGGATTAAAGGATATAATTGATTATATTATCCAAGTCTTAGAGCTATCTAGGATATCAAAGTTTGCCGTAGTAGGAGCATCAGGCATACCTGTTAACCTTGGAGTTATGGCCCTAATGCTCGCCTTAGGGTCACCCGTAGATATTGCTAGCTTAGCAGGCATAGAGTCTAGTATAGCCTGGAACTATCTATGGCATGAAGTATGGACATTTAAATATATGTTTAGGGGAGGAGTTAAGGGTGTAGCTTCAAGATTCGTAGGCTATCATGTATCAGTAATTTTAGGAGCAGCTACACAATATGCTGTGATGAGGATACTATACACTATCCTATCGCTAAACCCCTTAATCGGGCAGCTCTTAGGGATAATAGCTGGATTTATAGTAAACTATACTATAGCTAGGAGAATTGTCTGGATTAAACCTAGGTTATAGGATACTTAGTGGCTTAGCTTTAATTTCCTTAAGTATCTCTTCAACTTTAATCTTCAACTCTTCAACTAGATCACTGCTAATATTCTTTGAGAGTCTATCCTTTACACACCTATCTGTACATGTTATAACCGGCTCATCATTATACCTAAGCATTGCTTCACATCTTAGCTCATTATCGCATCTTAGTGTTAACTCGTAGAGTTTAGAGTATACTATATATCCCCTGAATTCTCCTAGATCTATTACTCTAGCATCCTCTATACTATCATTAAATACTCTTATGAATGCTCTCTTAATATCTTCTATCACTTCAGCTCACTCTTCAGTATACCTATAATGTCTTTTAGTTTGATAACAGCATCTATATTCTCTATAACGCTTAACTCTCTAGGCTCTTCTCCTCTAGCAATGTCTCTTATAACTCTCCTCGTTATCTTACCACTCCTAGTCCTAGGTAAGTCATCTATAACTACAACCTTCTCTGGCATAAATGGTTTACCTAGCTTCTCAGCTATTAGTATTTGGACTTCTCTAGCCAACTTATCCCTATCAGCTACGGGGCCTCTAGGTACTGTAAAGCATACTAAGACCTCGCCTTTAACCTCATGAGGTAGTCCTACACATGCAGCCTCAGCTATCTGTGGGTGGCTTGTAGCTATTGCTTCAACCTCAGCTGAGCCTATTCTTCTACCTGCAATCTTTATTACATCATCTGCTCTACCAAGCAGATACCAGAATCCTTCCTCATCTATTAGTGCATAGTCCCCATGATACCATACTCCAGAGAATCTACTCCAGTAAACCTCAATATACCTATCAGGCTCTCCCCATAAACCTCTAGTCATACTTGGAGCAGGCTTCTTAGCTACTAGATAGCCCCTCTCACCTCTAATAGGCCTACCTTCATCATCAAATACATCAATATCCATACCTAGAGCTGGACCCCATAGAGTTGATGGTTTTAATGGAACAACTGGGGACGGCATTAGGAAGCATCCGAAAATCTCTGTTCCACCACTAAGATTTATTATAGGCCTCTCTTCTCTACCTACATCTCTCATAACCCACATCCATGTAGGTTGATCTATGGGCTCTCCAGTATTACCGAAGGCTCTAATACTTGAAATATCATATTCATCTATTATATCTGAAGCTGTACGCTTCAATATTCTAGCTACTGTAGCTGCAAACCCGAAATGTGTAACCTTATACTCCTGTATTAGCCTCCAAACTCTACCCCTCTCAGGATAGTCTAGGGCACCTTCAATCATGAGGTGTGATGCTACGTTAAACTGTGCACCTATAACCTGCCATGGGCCCATCATCCACCCAATATCAGTTATCCACCATAGCCTATCGTTAGAGAATTGCTTAATATCTAGGTTAAAATAGTGCTCCTTAGAAGGTTGTAGTAGTGCTCCAGCATGGCTTATAACAGCACCTTTAGGTCTACCAGTAGTTCCAGATGTAAACAGTAGTAGTGAGGGTTCCTCGGGATCCATTTCTTCAGGTTCAGGAGCCACCCGCTTACCCTTAATAACATCATGGTACCAGTAGTCTCTATTGTCAACCCAAGGTATATCGATATTAGCTCTCTTAATAACAATAACATAGTCGATCTTATTACCCTGAGACTCTGATATTCTAATAGCCTCATCAGCACTAGCCTTAAGATTTATAATACTACCCCTCCTATAGTAGCCATCAACTGTAACTATAACCCTAGAATTAGCTAATGTAAGCCTCTCAGCTACAGCTGATGGGGCGAAACCTGAGAATATAGGACTAGCTATACCTCCAATCTTAATAGAAGCTAGCATAGCAGCAATAGACTCAGGCAACATAGGAGCATATATTGATACAACATCACCCCTCTTAACACCAATCTCTCTAAAAAATGATGCTAGCCTATCAACTTCATCCTTAAACTCAGAATAAGTATACCTCTTAACACTACCGTCCTCCCCGACCCATGTAAAAGCCTCTTTACCGCCAAAACCTAGCTTAACAGGCCTATCAACAACATTATAAGAGAGATTAATCAAACCCCCACGATACCACTTAGCCCACTCAATACCACTAGATAAGTCAACAACTTCTCTAGGCTCTCTAAACCACTCAACACCAAGCCACTCAGGCAAATTACCCCAAAACCACCTAACATCCTCAGTACTTTTCCTAACAAAATCACCATAACTCATAAAACCAAACCTCTCCATAAAAGCATATACATTACTAGAGTAGACTAAATCCCTAGGAGGAAACCATTTATAACCCACGAATATAACACCATATTTAAACAATAAGCTAAAATCCTAAAAACTTCTATTCATACTCTAATATCCCTAAAACTCTAACACATGCAATTTATTAGACTTTTTTCATGAAAGGTTTAAGCTATTTCAACTATTATAGATACTCATAATCAAAAAGTTACCCCCTTCAATGATGGCTTTCTATAGTATGATATAGTTTTAGATTTGAGAATATGATGTTTAAAGTTTTGGTTATAATTTTAAATTGGTGTCTGGGTTGAGTGTTAATGTTGGTAGTCTTATTAAGAAGACTCCTATTACTGTGAGACTTGGTACTTCTATTAGGGATGCTATTAAGATTATGTATTCTAATAATATTGGTAGTGTTGTTATTGTCGATGAAGATTTTAGGCCTGTCGGTATTTTTACTGAGAGAGATACTCTTAGAGTTATTGCTAAAGACATTCCACTAGATTCTCCTATTGAGGAGGTTATGAGTCGTAATCTTATAGTATTGAATGCTAAAGAGTCTATTTATAAAGCTATAAGTGTCATGTCTACTCATAATATTAGGCATACCCCAATCATAGGTGATGATGGGAAGCTTATAGGCGTTATATCTATTAGAGATATTATTGATAAGATTAAGAGTATGATAGCTGAAGAAGCAGCAAGCTCTGAGATGAAAGTTTTTACAGGTTAATGTGGTGCCGCCGCCGGGATTCGAACCCGGGACCTCCGGATCCCCCAGGCCCATTTTCCCCTCTCTTCTATCGACTCCTAACTGATTGGGCCGTATGAGTCCGGCGCTCTACCGGGGCTGAGCTACGGCGGCACCCTCTATTTAGTCTTATAGTGTTGTACCTTTAAATTTTTTAGTAGTATTCTATTAGTCTTGGTTTTACTTGTTCTCCTAGCTCTTCTAGGCCTTTATATAGTAGTTGTAGTGCTTCGTAGTCACTTCTTACTGGTTGTGGTGGGTGTTTGAAGTAGAATGCTGATGCCCAGTTTATGCTACCTCCTATTCTATGATCTTTTAGTATTTTAGCTACTCTTATAGTATCTACTAGTACTGCTACTGCCATTGCTTTATCATCTACTTTTAATTTAACTTCTATTTCAACATCAGTGTCTGCAAATGCTTTAGCTTTTATATACATATGTGATATCTTAGTATTTCCTAGGAATGGAATGTACCCGCTTGGTCCTGCATATACTCTCTCTTCTCTTACAAGCTCTTCTGGGTTATCTTGTGTTGATGCTACAGCCATAGTCTTACTCTCTTTCTTACTGGCTAGTCTCTCTAGTAACAACATGTTTTTAAAGTCAGTATTACCCCCTATGTTTAACTGGTATGTCTCTATAACTCTAGCCCCCCTCATTTTAACTAAGCTTGCTAGAGCTCTATGAATAATTGTTGAACCTAGCTGACCCTTAATATCATCTCCTAGTATTGGAGTCTTATTTTTGAAGGCATAATCTCTAATAGTATCATTACCACTAGCTATAAATACTGGTATAGCATTAACGAAAGCTACGCCAGCCTCTACAGCAGCCTTAGCATAAAACCTAGATGCTTCTTCACTACCAACTGGTAATAGGTTTACTAGGATATCTACGCCATTATCAATTAAATCTCTCACAATATCCTTCAAACTAGGCTCTGGTAGATGTGCTGGTCTAAAATCTTCTAACATGTGGGGAGCTACACCATCAAGAACTTTACCCATCCTCACAGTAACTCCTAATTTTGGGATATCTATAAATCTTCTAACCATATTTGGGTAGGCGAATATAGCATCTGATAAGTCTACGCCAACTTTCTCTCTAGAAATATCAATAGCATAACTAAATCTAATATCTCCAACCCTATACCTACCTATAAGCTCGTGTAGAAGACCGAATGTAGAATCTAAGCGCCTGTAATACTCTACACTCTGAATAAGCATAGATGCAATATTACCTATACCTACTAAGCCTACATTAATCAAACTACCCACCTATTTACAGCTATAAATATCCAGGCTATATAACTTTTACGCAGATAAATATAATCTAGGTGTTAAGACTGGAGTTTGAGACAAAAGCTCTAATAAGACTTAAAAGGAAACTAACAATAGAAAATTTATGGATGTACATAATTAGGGTACTAACTGAAACCGGTCCTCTTAAAGCCTATGAGATTAAGAAGAAGTTAGAGGAGGAGTATAATATTAAGCCAGCAATAATAACAGTATATGTTGTAATATATAAGATGACTAGGGAGGGGCTACTAGAAACTGTAAATATTGGCGGAGATACCCTCTATAGGCCTACAGAGAAGGGGTTAAAAGCATTGGGAGAAGCTAGAAGATTTTTAGATTGGGTTAGAGAATCTATAAGCTAATTTCACAAGACAACTTTACCTACTAAAAACACCCATATTCCAGCCATAAGCCAATACTTTACCCCTCATTGAAGCTATAAGCCCCCTTAAATCCTCAATATTTCTAGGTAACTCTTCTGATAAAGCTAGAACTATGAAGTAGTATCTATGAGGTTTATGACCTCTAGGAGGACATAGGGGATACCAATCCCGCTTACCCCCAGTATTTGGCAGTAGAATAGCTATTTTATGTAGATCGCTATAAGTAACACTATTAACATTACCTGGTATATTGTAGGCTACTAAATGGTAGAATATACCTATAGGGGCATCCGGATCATAGGATATTATAGAGTAGCTCTTAGCCCCCTCAACTCTACTCCATGATAAGTTCGGCATCCTACCAATACTATCGCATGAGAATTCAACCCTTAGCTTATCTCCAGTACTCGTTAAGCCTTCAACCTCAACTTTAATATATTCCCTAGAGCTCTTGATTAAATCAGATAAGTCCATAGGAGTGTATAGAGACAAACCCATCGCCAATTAGAATATATTCTATTTGAAACTTAAAAATATTAAAAATTAATTTGACCTTATAGGTGTCCGAGTATACTCCTATATTAGGAGTGATGATCGCCACAGCTCAGAGGCTTAATGCCAATGATGTAGGCTTGTGTTTCTGACACTAAATACTTTAATGATAAGTGGATTACATTAGTGATTGCCCATGTTATTCATATTAACACGGGCTTCCCCCTCAATACTTGCTCACCTATTGTAAGGTCACTGGGGGCTACATTGACAGACTCCATTATTCCCGCCTTGAGGAATAGGTATATTCTCCCGTCTCTAATGGCTATCTCGCCGTCATTGAGATGGGGCAACTTTTTGATTCTGAGCACCTATAGTAGTTAAAATAGCTTAAAACTTTCATGAAAAAAGTCTCTAGTAAGTGATAGTGTGCTAAGTTAAATGTCTATGTGGAGTGTATGTGGTACTATTAGGTTTCTTTATTAGGTAACACTATCTAGGCTATCCTCTAATCTATCTTATCTTTTACTATCACTGGTGGCGTATGTTTTGAGATTTAATGCTGTATATGTTGGACTCTGCCCTAACTGTATGGGTGATATAAGTTTAGATAGATTACTTAAAGGTTTGCCTTGTGATAGGTGTCTTCCAGATTCTTTTATTAGTGGTGATTCTAGTGAGGTCATAGATATTCTGAGTAGATTTCAAAGACTTTATGGACTCAAGTGGCTTAAGATTCTAGGTGATGAGTTTAGTGATTTCTCTAAATTTTTTGAGTCTAGGCTTGGGTTTAAGCTTTGGGGTGCTCAGACTAGCTGGGCTAAGAGGTTATTATCTTTAGAGAGTTTCGCTATTATAGCTCCTACTGGTGTAGGTAAGACTACGCTATTAATAGCATATGTAGCTTTTAGAGCTGAGAGGTATGGCTGGAGGATACTATATGTAACTCCTACTGAGAATTTAGCCAGGCAGGTTGGGGAAAGGCTAGCTAAGATTACTAGTAGTGTTATAGTATACTATTCTAGCATGCCTAGGAGGATTAGGGAAGATGTTTTAAATAAGATTAGTAGTGGTGATTATAGAGTCTTAGTAGTAACTACAAGTTTCTTAGAGAAGAGATTTAAGGATATAGCATTAAGGCGATTCAACTTAATTGTAGTTGATGATGTCGATAGCCTTATGAGAGATAGTAGGAATATTGATAGAATCTTAATACTACTAGGTTTTAGTGAAGAGACTATAAGAACTGCCCTAGAACTCATTAAGGTTAAACTTAGATTATCTAAGATTAGAGCTTCTAATCCTAGTGATATAGTTGAGAAACTCGAGTATACGAGCCTCGAGCTCGAGTCAAAACTTAGAAGACTACTGCAACAGACTACAAATAATGGTCAGCTTATAGTAGCATCAGCTACTGGTAGACCTAGAGGTTACAGGCATCTTGTATTTAGAGAGCTCTTAAACTTTGAAGTTGGAGGTGGGAGTGACTATATTAGGAATATTATTGACTCATACATTATAGATGATAATACGTTAGATTGCATAGTTAAGCTAGTAAAGAGTCTAGGACCCGGAGGTTTAATCTTTGTAAGTCAATACCTAGGCAAGAGTTATATTGACCAAGTAGTAGTAGCTCTTAGAAGAAATGGTATTAGGGTAGAGAAGGCTATAGCAGGTTCCTGGAGAAGCGTTCTCAAACTTGAGAGGGGAGATATCGATGTTATAGTATCTATAGCTAGTAGGTATGGGGTTGCTGTTAGGGGCCTAGATGCCCCAAGAGCTATAAAGTATACTATATTCATAGGCGTCCCAGCTAGGAAGATTAGAGTTGAAGATGCACTACTAAACCCTATGAGGCTTACTAGAGTCTTAATACAAGCTAGAGATGAGGGTGTTAGTGATGCTCAATCTATCCTATCAAATGTTTCTAAGACCCTAGAGAAAGTCTCTGACTATAGTATGCTATTAAGAGCTCTTAGGAGAGGTGAGGCTGAGGGTTTAATGGCTGATACTGTCAACATATTAATTAATGCCTATAGGTGGGCTACTAGCTGGCTTAAAAGAAAGTTATTAGAGAGTAGAGAGTACATGATTGGAACAATGCTAGCCACACATGAGGGTTTAGAAGACTATATTTATATCCCAGATGTCCTGACATATATTCAAGCTAGTGGGAGGGCTAGTAGGCTCCTTGATGGTAAGATGACTCTCGGTTTAAGTATTATAATAGAGTCTAGGCTTAACTTAGTTAGAGCATTAGAGTCTAGGCTTCAATTATATTCAGACTCTAAAATCATAGATTATAGTACCCTAAACATAGAGTCTATTAAGAAGACATTAGAAGATAGTAGGAGTGGGAATGGTAGAGAATTTAATGTAAAAAGTTCTCTAGTTATAGTAGAGTCTCCAACAAAAGCTAGGACTATCGCATGGTTCTGGGGCAGACCCGGAAAGAAGAGGATTGGGAGGCTTATAGTATATGAGACGTCGATGGTTGATGATGCTAGTGGTAATGTTATCCTCCTACAAATTACTGCATCTCGTGGCCATATATTTGAACTTGTAGAGAATCTTAATAATTCAAGATACGGTGTTATAGTAAATGGTAGTAACTCAGACTATATCCCAATCTATGGTAGTATTAAGAGATGTAAATCGTGTGGTTACCAATTTATATCAAGTACTACATGTCCTAGATGCGGCTCCAGCGAAGTATTTGATTCTAAGATTATAGTTGAGGCTCTAAGGAGGCTAGCTTTAACTGTAGATGAGATTATAATAGCTACAGATCCAGATAGAGAGGGGGAGAAGATAGCTTTTGATATATACTTAACATTGAAAGCCTATAACCAGAATATTAGGAGAGTAGTGATTAGAGAAGTTACTAAGAGGGAGTTTACTGAAGCTTTAAAGAATGCTACTTTAATAAATATAAAGCTTGTAGAGTCTCAGATTGCTAGGAGGATATCTGATAGGTTAATTGGCTATACTCTAAGTGATTACCTTAAGAATATTTATGGTTATAAGTGGCTTGGTGCTGGTAGAGTTCAATCACCAGTACTAGGCTGGATTATAGAGAGGTTTAATGCGTGGGCTAATAGTATAGTCTATAAGGTGTGTTTTAAGCTAAAAGTAGGCTATAACCTATGCTTGCCTGTAGAGAGTAAGAGTATAGCTGAGAGTATAGCATTAACTGATAATATACTGGTATCTAATGTAGCATACTTAATAGAGGATCTAAGCCCCCCACCACCATATACTACAGATACTCTACTCTATGACGCATCTAATAAGCTAGGCTTAAATGCTGAGAGATCAATGAGGATAGCTCAGGATCTCTTCGAGTCAGGACTAATAACATATCATAGGACAGACTCAACTAGAGTATCACAGCAAGGTATACTAGTAGCTAAGAACTATTTAGAGGAGAGAGGTCTCCAAGAATACTTTAAACCTAGAGTATGGAGCTCTAGTGGAGCCCATGAGTGTATAAGACCTACGAAACCCCTAGACTTAGAGGGTTTAGAGAAAGCATTAAGTGAGGGCACACTCAGAATACCTATTAGGTTAACATGGCAGCATAAGGCTCTATATGATGCTATATTTAGGCGCTTTATAGCTAGTCAAATGATTGAAGCTAAAGCCATAAAATCAATTATAACCCTAACTGTAGGAAGTAGAAGTATTAGTATAGAGGAGATTGGAGACTTTAAAATATATGGCTTCACTAGAGTATATGGCTATAAGATTGAGCCTTGGACCCTAACCGTTAAGCAGGGAGACTCTATAGAGGTTTTAGATGCTAAGATATTCAAAAGTAGCCTTTCTCCACTCTACACGAGTGGAGACATAGTTAAGATTATGAAGGAGAAAAATGTAGGGAGACCTAGCACATACCATAAAGCTATAGAGGCGAATAAGAGACATGGATATATAGTTGAGAGTAAGAAGAGGAAACTATTAATACCTACAAAGCTAGGATTAGAGGTTTATAGTATCTTAAAGAATAAGTTTAACCCAATAATCTCCGAAGACTATACTAGGTTATTAGAAGAGAAGCTTGACATGATAGAAGTTAACGGTGTAGACCCTAAAAATATCATAAGAGAATTATGGAATGATCTAGAAAAATATATTACTACTAATGAGGACAAGGTATCCTAGCGATAATAGTAGTGGTATTAACGATAATAGTATACTATAGTATACTATAATCCTCCTACAATTAGCTCCTAGCTGGCTTGTATCCGCGTATACTATCTTATTTAGTGTAGCTGAGGCTATAGAGCCTAACATTAAAGCTATAGTTATGCTTGATCCTAAGAATGAGGCTGACGACGCTAAGCCTATTATTGAAGCTGTAGCGTTAGCAAACCCTCCTAGGATAGATAGTGCATAGAATAATGGTAGTGGCGCCTCTACTAGCTCTAGTATCTTAAACATAAGGATTAATATAGTATAGGTTAATGTAACCTTAATAGCAGTATACCAGCTTAAAGGACTAGTAGTCTCAATTCTCGGTATACTCTCATCTAAACTCCTCCTTAACACAATAAATAGTATTGTTGACCCTACTAGGGTTAATAGTAGTAGGCCGAGGGAGTATTTTAAGGATGAATATTCTAGGAATAATGCTAGGGCTATAATTGCTAAAATAGCAGCTTTAACATGCATAGTAGATACTATTGCCAACGTCGTTACTTTAGTTAAATACTCTCTCTTAGACTCCTCTAGTTTAATAGAGCCTATGAGCCTGGTTGTACCAGCTATAGTTGCCTCACTATTAAATATACTACCTAGTACTGTAGCATACATTAACCCCCTAGCTCCCCATATCCTTGATGCTCCATAGCTCGCGAGGCTTAGAGTTAAGACTAGGAGGAAGAATAAGTATATCTTATAGATATCTATTAGAGGTACTTCTCTAGAATATATAGCTACTAGCGGCCCTACTATTATGGCTAATGCTCCAACTTCAACTATAGCTGTAAGCTCCTCGTATTTAAGCTCTCTAGCTAACTTAACAGCAGGATTCTTAAGGGCTAGGAGTAGTGTTGCTAGTATACTTATAGAAGCGGCCTCCATGAGCCTACCTATACCTGCAAAAACTCCAACCATATAAGCTACTAGTATTACTATAAATGTTGTTATACCTGGAGTCCTACGAGAAGACATTGTGAGGTAAGAGTATATTGAAAAGAATAAGGCTACACCTAAGGTAGAGGCTAGGAATACTATACTCCAAACTAGCATATCACCATTAGAGACTATAGATGAGAGGAGTGTAGCTAGGCAGCCGTAGAGGCTTAATAAACCGAAACTCCTAACACCTGGAAGACTAGAGGCTCTAGTTGCTGGTTTAATTAGCTGTAATCTCTCTCTTTCAATACCTATAAGTACTCCTCCAATTGTGGCAATTATTATTCTTAATACGAAATCTGCATATGCTAGAGTCTCACTCAAAATTTAAGCTAACCCCAAGACTTTAATAATCTCATCTAAATCTTTTATAGCATAAGCTATGCTATGATCATCAAATATAAATAGAGATGGAGGTATGGGAGGCTTAGGTAGAGTATTCCTAGGAGCACCAACTTTAATATTGATATTATTCCTCTTAAAAACAACCTCAACAACTCTACCACAAACTAGAACATAATACATATTAAGTCCTACTCTCAAGAAAAACCCGATAGACTTAATATTATGCTCAATACTACTAATACTATCAACACTACAAGAAGCTTTAACATTAAAAGAATATCCTCTAGTATAATCAATTATAGTATCCACTATATCATTGAATTTACTTACAGGAACAACACAAATAACCCTCCTATTAAACTCATCAACCTCAATAACTTTACCGCTAGCATCCTCTATAAATCTTAAAAATCTTACAAGCACCTTATCCTCTCTAACATAGCCCTTCAAAATTACATATTTCAGACACTTACCCATACTAAAACTCCTAATTTAATCATTATTCTCTAGGTCTTTAGTAAATTCGAGCTTATGGCTACTTATAAGTTTTTGTTTATAGTATCGTTTTGGTGTTATTTTTGACTTCGGTTGCTGCTGGCTTCGGTGGTGTTGTTGCTTGCGAGGCTCCTCTTGCATCTTATGTTGGTGTTAGGGTTTTAGATTCTGGTGGTAATGCTGTAGATGCTTCTGTCTCCGTTGCTTTTTCACTGGCTGTTCTTGTTCCACACCTTGGCGGTTTTGGTGGCGATTTCTTTGCTTTAATCTCCCACCCTGATGGTAGGGTTTTGTTTCTAAATGGCTCAGGCTATTCACCTAGAAGGCTAAGCTTAAATCTCCTCGAGTCTAAGGGTTTAGCCTCTATTCCTTTGAGAGGTCCTTTAAGCATTACCATCCCTGGATTTACAGGGGCTGTTTATGAGATGTGGAGGAGGCTCGGTAGTGTTGAGTGGTCTAAGCTCCTAGAACCTGCCCGTATCCTTGCTTCAATAGGGTTCCCAGTCCTCCCTAACCTAGCTAGAGCTATCAACATTGACTCTAAAATCCTCGAGCTAGACCCTGGATCTAAGGCTACATACTTAGATCCTAAGCCTTCAGCCTGGGAGCCTTTTAAGATGGCTGGGCTAGCCTCCCTGATAGAGTATCTCCAGGAGGATCCTAGAGCAATTTATAGAGGTGAGCCTGCTGAAGCCATAGCAAGCTATGTCTCTGAGAGAGGCGGGGTCCTCGATGTTGATGATATGAAATCCTATGAGCCAGAATGGGGAGACCCTCTCACGTCAACATATAGAGGTTGGACTATTTATGAGATGCCTCCAAATACTCAGGGGGTCACAACACTCCATATACTTAAGCTTCTCGAGGAGCTCTCAGTAGAGCCTCATCCTCTGAGTACTGAGAGATTTAAGACTCTAGTAGAGGTTGCAATTCCAAGCTATAAGTGGCGTGACCTAAACGTAGGCGATCCTAGAAGTATGAAGATTAGTCTAAAGGACCTCTTATCCAATAAGATCATAGAAGATATTAAGATGTTGAAGGGGGACTTAAACCCTAGGGAAGCCTCAGGGAGTAGCGTGGATACAACATTCTTCGCCGTAGCCGATAGAGAAGGCTTAATAGTTGCTGGAATACAAAGCCTATATTATCCTTTTGGCTCTGGACTCACAGAGCCTAGATTCCAGGTAACCTTAAATAATAGAGCTGCAGACTTCTCCATAGTGAAAGGATTACCAAATACATTAGAACCCTTGAAGAAACCCCTCCACACACTCTCAGCAGCCATAATAGAACGAGAGGATAATAGAATAGCTCTTGGAGCCTCAGGTGGGCACTATAGACCCCAACAACACGCTATATTCATAACCAATATAATAGACTATAATATGCCAATAGAGGAAGCAATAAACACTCCAAGAGCAGCATGGGACCCCAAAACAGGAAGAATAGCTGTAGAACGTGAAATTAACTTAAGAAACATCCTAGGACTTGAAACATTCATAGTTGAAAGACTAGGAGTAGCCAATGCTGTTCAAGTTAGAGGTAGGATGAAGAAGGCTGCAACGGACAGGAGAGGCTATGGGATACCTGTAGCCGCACCTTAACACAATCATTTTAAACTATTCTATATTTTATGATAATCTTAAAGTCTACAAGTCTAAAGCCCATCACGCTAAATTAATATGTGTATACGCTAAAGCTATTATCACCAGCTATTGATAGTTTTGCCTTTAAAGGCGAAGAGGTCAGTAATTTAAGTTTTATCATACTAAATACTTCTTGGGTAAACTTGAGATTCGACTATGATAGTGTGATTAGAGTATTAGAGTTTAAGAAGGAAGTTAGAGCTAGAATTGAGAGTGTATTAGATCATGGAGCTATTATGGAGGCTTCTAGCGATTGGCATGCTAAGAGAAATCCTATACCTTGTGGTATGACAATCCATACTGGTATAAGCTGTGATTTTGGCTGTCTTTACTGTTATATATACGATATGGGGTTTACTGGTAAGCCTAAACCATATAACCTATCTGGTTTACAGCTTGTCTATGCTTTAACAGTTAACCCATACTTTACTCCAGGAGTTCATGGCACCTTACTTGCTTTTGGTAGTGTTACTGAGCCATTCATGGATAATACTCTGAGTAGGACTCTAGAGTATTTTAGGAGTCTAAGAGATTATCTAGGCAACCCACAGCAAGTCTCTACTAAGGCTATTATCCCAGATAATTTGATAGATGATCTTAGGTTAAGTGTAGATCCAGATATTAGCATCTTAATATCACTATCAACGTTGAGACATGCAGATAAGCTAGAACCAAGGGCTCCACCACCAGAGTCTAGGCTAGTATTTGCAAGTAAACTTATCAAGAGAGGCTTCCACGTCACACTATTCCTTAGACCAATAATACCATCAATAACAGATAGAGAAATCAAGGATATTCTAGATAAAGCATCTAGCTATAATATAGAGACTATCGTAACCGGAACACTAAGAGTTACACCTAGAATACTCAAAAACCTAGAGGTAAGTAGAGTAGTAGACATAAACCAGCTGAAAAACAGGATACCTGAGAACCTTAAACCAAGAGTACAAGAAGCAATCAAGAGCTCAGACCTAAAAAGCCATATAATAAGAGAAGCTGAGAAAAGAGGGATAAGAATACTACCAGCAAGCTGCTCAGCAAACATAGACTCACATAGACAAGCATGTGCAGCATGCTACATGGGACCATGTGGACTAGAAGAAAAACTACCAGAAGTAGATGAAGAAGGAGTGATAGGAGCATGCAAAGCGCTAGGCGTAAGAGTTAGCCAAGTACGAATTCAAAACAACATAGTAAATATAAAGTGTATAGATAAGCCAGATAAATGTAGAGTACTAAAACACCTAATAATATCACTAGCGAGAAGAACTCCAAAAATCAAAATCACAAGCTAGATTAAACACTCATACCTCTACCCTAGACTTCTCTAAAGCAAACTAAACCTCTACCTTAAGCTAAACTATGACTACTAGCTACTCTAGTAGAAGCCATGGACACCATTGCAAGCTAGCTAAATCATTGGGAGGCTTAGAGTAATACTCCCCATTGCTTCCCAAGCTCACCGTATTATAGTATCAGAGGCTTATTTACATTATAGCTATGGGGCTCTACATACTCTTTACTTTACAGTATACTCTATTCTCAATTCTCTCGTAACCTTCTATAGATAGCTTTATGTACTTTCTAAATACTGGGCCATCATAGA
>JAUQQR010000029.1 GCA_030549835.1 Thermoproteota archaeon | reverse complement strand
ACAGATATTGGTAGCGGTCTTAGAGAGGATAGGAGAGGGTATAGGAGAATGTTGAAGCTTGCTACTGAGAAGAAGGTATCTAAGATTGTTGTAGAGTATCCAGGTAGACTCACTAGATTTGGATTCGATACACTAGTAAAGCTCTTCAGAGCACTCGGTGTAGAAGTGGTTACGCTAAGCCATGAGGATAAAGATCTAAAGGAGGAGCTTTTAGAGGATTTAATCACTATCATATCTCACTTTGCTAGAAAACTCTATGGTAGGGGAAGCAGTAAGTATAGGGAGGTAGTTGAGGGTGCAAGAAAGCTTATCGAGAACTCGTGAAGTAGCTGCCGAGGCTAATGATATGAGCGCCAATGAAAATCGCCCTGAGGTCTATGAAGCCAAGGGTTAATATCAAACATGAAACCCGAATCTCAACCTGGGTGTGAGTATTTAGTTCAAGCCTAACTCGCCTCTGATAAGAGTAAGAATAGTCTATCTTAAAAATTAGGGTATACTGAGAGGTATAGGACCTTTATATGTTGCTAGCTGGATTCCTTCTTTTAATAACTCTTCTCTAATTTGTGTTAGTAGCGTAGTCCAAACTTCGAAGAAGGCGGTTCCTGGAACCCAAACCCAAATATTAACTGGTATGCCGAGTAGTGTTACTTGAGAGGAGAATATCATGGGGGCAGGCTCAGTTAATATTAAGGGGTTTCTATCTATAACTCTTCTTATAACTTCAATAGCTTTGTTTAAATCGGTTTCATGTGCTAGTAGTATCTGGTACTCTATTCTCCTCGCTTTTACAGCTGTTAAGTTTATTATTCTACTCTTAAATATCTCCTCATTGGATATTCTTAGGATTGTTCCATTAAATAATCTTATCCTTGTACTGAATATTGTAATATCTTCTACTATACCAAACGTATCACCTATAGCTATAGCATCTCCTACCTTAAACGGTCTATCAAGGTATAGGAATATTCCTGCGAGGAGGTTGGAGGTAACAGTTTGGGCAGCAAGACCAATTATAATGCCAGCTATACCGCCGGCAACTAGTAATACAGATACATCTACCCCTAGAGATGTCAGAGCCATGATAATGCCAACGAATATTATTGAGTAGTATACGAGTTTCACTAACGGTATAGCTATATCTCTAGGTAGTCTAGCTAGAGCCCATGTCCTTAACGGTCTACTTATAGTAAAAGCCAATATTATAGCTATGGCTACTATCAAGAGGCTATGTACAATTGAACTAATCCTATAAGTCTCTATCGCTTCTAGTAGCCTAGTAGCTATATCATTGAGTATATTCATACTAGTAACCCCAGAGCATCTTAAACCTAGAAAGCTTTTTTAGCCTTATGAGATCTCCACTGACTATACTAGGAGCAGAAGAAGTAATGTCTGGAGACTCTTCATAGTCAGCTGTAGGAGGTTCAGTCTCCTCTACCCAAGTATTAGCTGTATTATCTGATTCAATAGACATATTTATAGAGGTAGCTGAGGATAACCAAGTACCAGGTTTATAGTAGATTTTCAAATCTTCAAGAGGAACTACTATGTTTCTCACAATAGCAGTCTTGCCTGTATCATTACTTATGCTTAATTCAGTATTAGCTAGGTAAGGTTTACTCTCTACTGGTTGAGTAACTTGAATAAATCTACATATATGCCCGAAAGTTGAAGTGCCGTATAGAGCTACTTTAGGTACTATACTCGTATCTACAAAAGAGTCTATGATATTATATGCGCTGCTGCTACGTGCTACTACACCATAGTCTACTGGGATTGCAAGCTCTACTTTAACTCTACTATGAGCTCCTATAGCTATTGGTGGGTCTAATCTTAGGTATATACATTCAGCTATGTTTCTCCTAGGATGTAGCATTGGTTTTAATGGCACTAAGATTACATCTAGAGTAGGATCTAATACTACATTTGCTACAATTTTACCATTAACATCGTGTCTACTATAACTTACTGATCCCTCTTTAGACTTCGAGACTAGTAGCTTAAATCCTCTAATTTCAAGTTCACTAAATGGGATACCATAGACCATATGCAGTCTCCCATTAAACTATAGATCTAAGAACTTAAACTTTAAAGATTATATCTAGTAGTAGAGTGATTCACATAATGAGTTTAGCTAGTAGAGGTAGTTTAAAGCTATCAGGTAAGGCTTCATGTGCTTCATGCTGGAACTGGCTACCTCACGTACACTACCCCTTCATAGGATACTGTAGTATTTGGCGTGTGACTACTTTTGATGACTACTACTGCTTAAACTATGAGCTTGTTAGTGTAAGTGGCGATAGGTTTTACTGGTGTTCTACATGTAAGCTTAGACTAACTAGAGATGATGCTATAATACATTGGAATGGTAATCATAGAATTTTTAGGGCTGCATATGTAGATCCAGATGTTAGGGAGGAGTTATATGAGGGGTAACTAAGCTATGATAGACTTAAATCTAATAATAGGCGGGCCTCAGGGTGGAGGAGTAGAGTCTGCAGGACAGGTAGTAGTTAAAGCCATTGTACTTAAAGGATTTAATGTGTTAGGTACTAGAGAGTACCATAGTAACATTATGGGTGCCCATAGCTATTACCATGTTAGATTCTCTGATGGTATCGTTAGAGCTCTCAGACTACCAGTGGAATCTATAGTAGCTCTTGATGCTGAGAGTGTACTAACACATATCAATGATTTAAGTGAGAGAGGATTCCTAGTATATGACATAGATACTTTAAGCCAGGATGCTACACGTATAGCTTCAATGGAGCCGTCACTTAGGAGGAGGCTCAGGAACACATTTAACAGTCTAGGACTAAACCCTACTGTAGCTAATGCTATTAAGATACTAGAGGAGAAAGGAGTTAAAACTATAGGGCTACCTCTCAAAGATCTACTCAAGAAAGTCTCAGCTGAGATTGGAGCCCCAATAGCCTCTATTGCTAAAACAGTCAACGTTATAGGGATAGCCTCATCTTTATACATGTTGGGATTTGAGCCAGAATACATATCTAAGGCTTTAGAGCTACAATTCGGTAATAGACCTAAGATACTGAAACCAAATATTACAGCAGCTAGTATAGCAATTGAGTATATAGAATCTAACTATGGTAAGAGACCTATACTACAAGACGGGCCTCATAAAGGGAAGCGTAGGATGATAACTAGTGGTAACGAGATTGTAGCTATGGCTAAGATTATTGGCGGCCTATCTTTCGAGACTTTCTACCCAATAACGCCAGCGTCAGATGAAGCATTCCATATAGAAGAGAATAAGTATATAGAGGTAGAAGGTGTAGAGAAAGATTCTATAGATAAACTATCTATAGTCGTCTTACAGACGGAAGATGAAATATCAGCTATAAATATGGCTATAGGAGCAGCTCTAACTGGATCTAGGGCGGCTACATCGACTAGCGGTCCTGGATTTAGCTTAATGAATGAGGCTATAAGTATGGCGGTAGAGGCTGAAGTCCCCATACTTATATCTCTATGGATGAGAGCTGGGCCTAGTACTGGTATAGCTACCAGGGAAGGACAGCAGGATCTACTTCACTCAATATTCTCAGGTCATGGAGATACGCCTAAGATAGTTATAGCCTCAGGTGATCACATTGAAGCATTCTATGATACATTGAAGGCTATGAACTGGGCTGAAGAGTTCCAAACTCCAGTAATACACCTACTAGATAAATACCTAGCATCAACAATAACAGTATTAGATGAGCCAGAAATAGATCCAAGTATAGTAGATATTAGGAGGGGTAAGAGGGTTGAGAGTCCTGGAGACAACTATAAGAGGTATGAGATAACAGAGGATGGTCTAAGCCCCATGGCTCCTCTAGGCTCAACAACTATGATTGTGAGTAGCTTAGAGCATGATGAGTATGGCTTTGCGAGCGAAGATCCTATAGATAGAGAGGAGATGATGAAGAAGAGAATACGTAAGTTTGAGACTATAGCTAAGAGCATACCAGAGTCTGAGAAGCTAGTACTACATGGAGATATAGATGCTAGAATAACTATTATATCATTCGGCTCTACAAAGCAGGCAATACTAGGTGCTATTGAGGAGCTTGAAAAGAGAGGTATAAAAATTAACTTCTTACAATTCAGGATCCTAAGCCCGTTCCCCTCGAACTCAGCTCTAGATGTTCTAAGTAGAAGCGAGAGGATTATAAGTGTAGAGTCTAACGCTATGGGCCAGCTGTCACTCCTAGTTAGAGCACATACTGGGGTTAACATTGAGTATTCTATTAGGAAGCTTAATGCTAGACCATTATATGACATAGATATTGTTTACGGGGTTGAAAGGATAATTAAAGATAATGTTAAGAGTGTGGTGGTGAGTAGTGGCTCGTAGCTGGTTAGACTATAGGACTGAGGCATGGGTTCAGTGGTGTCCTGGCTGTGGAGATTTCGGTATACTAAACTCTATCCATAAGGCTCTAGCAGAGCTCGATATTGATCCTAAGAGGCTAGTAATTGTAGGAGGTATTGGGTGCTCTTCTAGGTCAGTATACTATATTAGAGGTAGTAATGTTCACACGATACATGGTAGATCTATTCCAGTAGCTTCAGGGATAAAACTAGCTAATCCAGAGCTCACGGTAATAGTTGTAGGAGGTGATGGAGACATACTTGGTATAGGTGGAGGCCACTTCATAGCCCTAGGTAGGAGGAATATAGATATAGCAGTCTTAATATTTGATAATGCTGTCTATGGTTTAACCAAAGGCCAAGCTGGCCCAACTCTACCCGTATGGGTAAAGACGAAAGCATTACCATATCCAAATGTTCAAGGCAATATTAACCCGTTGCTACTAGCTTTTGCGTCAGGATATACTTTCATAGCTAGAGGCTATGCTTACCACGTTAACCAGCTTAAAGACATAGTTAAGGCTGCTATACAACATAAAGGCTCAGCTGTCGTAGACATACTACAACCGTGCCCAACATATAATGATTATATGACGAGTGAGTGGTATGAGAAGAGGATATACTACCTTAAAGATGAGGATCCAACATGGGATCCAGCTATTAGGAGCATAGATGAGTATAGAGTTAAGGCTCCGAGAATTGTAGAGAAAATGCTAGAATTTGGAGATAGAATACCTCTAGGAATATTCTACCAGGACTTAACAAGGGAGACACTAGAGGATAGATTTGAGAAGCTAACACCAGGATATCTATCAAGCCCCCCTGCCAAGAGACCTATAAGCGTAGATAGTAAACCACTAGTACACCCCTTCAAGCTATTTAAAGATAAAGTTTTAGTAACGTAGCACACACTACTACCTTTAATGCTAAATAAATCACATCCATCTTACTCACTTAATTTTAAGCCTAGTTACCTACATATAATATTGGTGGGCTAACTTAAGTTTCACATTTAATGATTATAAGGTAGATATTGTTAGTACTAAGCTAGTATGCTGTACCTTGAATATGTATGCGCGTCTAATACGCTATAAAATCCTGAAGGTGAAGAGTATAGAGTAAGGGGATAAAGTTTGAGTGAGAATAGTGAGAGTAAGAGAATTAAGTTATGGAGAGACGAGGTTGATAAGATAGCTTCGCTTGCTGCAGAGAAGACTTCAGCTATAATAGCTAAGGGTCTTCTAGCTGAGATCAAGAAGATTAGAGAGAAGCTTGAATCAATAGAGGAGGAGTTGTCTACGATAAGATCACTATTAGAGTCAAGTGTTGAGAAACGGGAGGGTATCTCTACTAAAGAGAGTAGGAGAGGTAGGAGAAGTTTGAGAGATTACTTAGTGGAAGCTCTTAAAACTGAAGGCTTTATTATAGTTAGTAATGCTAGTAGGAAGTTAAACGTGAATCCTAATATCATAGTCAGGCAAGCCACTAGTGTTGGTGCTATAGTTATTAATGCTGGCGGAGATACCTTAATTATAAGTGAGAGAGCATTTCAGGAATTTAAACGAGTACTTGTAGAGATTAAATCTTCAGATCCTGAGGAGGCTTCTAGGATGTTAGGTAGGTATTCAAATATTTTTAACATGCTTAGGAGAGCTGGTATGATTATATACAATTATAAGGATGGTAAATGGTCTATTATAGAGTAACTATTAGATAGGTGTAAGCCTATGATAGTAGATAATAATAAAACTGGAGGCTTCCACGCTAAGCTTATAGAGATTCCAGGAGGGTTAACAATGGTTAGTATTGTTGATGAAGAAGTTCTAGGTTCTAAGGCTTACGATGAGAGTAGGGGTATTGTTTTAGATGTTAATAGAAGCTTCTATGAAGGTATAGTTATATCTGAGGGTGAGGCTGTGAAGCTATTAGAGGAAGCTAATATCCTAATACTAGTAGGTTCTAGGATTATAGGGCTTGCCGTAGAGATGGGTATTGTTAATCCAGACTCTATACTTAAGGTTGGCGGTATAGAGTATGTTCAAGTATTTAAGATTATATATTAGCCCTCGAATACTTCTCTCAACAATGTGACTTCTACAATATCCCCTTCATCGTAACCTTCTCTATCCTCTGGTACTATTAGAATACCGTTTCCTCTTACTAGTGTACTTAGTACGCCACTCCCAGTTAACGCTAGAGGCTCGACATATATCCCGTCATTCTTCCTATAAACTCTTACTCTAACATAGCTCCTAACATTAATAGGTGTGTTTACCCTCCTAGTTAGTATACCTTTAATTTTAGGCTTTGGATCATCATTACCGTTAACCATGTATAATAGGATAGGCTTAACTAATGCTTCAAAGCCTACTATTGAAGCTACAGGGAAACCACTCAGCATAAATACTGGTTTACCTTTAATTACAGCAATACTATTAGCTCTACCTGGCCTCATATGTACTCCATGTATTAATATCTCTGGGTTAAGCCTCCTAACGGCTTCTATAGTGTAGTCTACTTTACCTACAGATGCTCCACCCATAGTTAATACTGCATCATACTCTGCAATAGCTTCTCTAAGCCTAGAAGCTATTTCATCAATATTATCTGGGATTATGCCTATGTAGTGTGGTGTGAAACCTGAGCTTCTAAGTTGGGCTATCATAGAGTACTTATTGCTATTAACTACTAGGTTTTTATCTAAGACTTCTCTAATATCTTGAATATTATCTAATTCTACAAGCTCACTCCCAATACTAGCCACTGCTACCCTAACTTCATATACATTAACTGTCTTTAATCCAAGAGAAGCTAAGACAGCTATATCCCAGGGCATTAGCCTCATGCCTCTTCTAAGTACAACTTCTCCTTCTCTAATATCTTCTCCAATCTTCGAGACATTACCGTATGGTGGGACTGGCTCTAGAACCTCTATAATATCTCCTAGCCTCCTAGTCTTCTCATACATTAAAACAGCGTCAGCGCCTCTAGGTAGGCGAGCCCCTGTAGAAACTTCTACAGCTTCTCCAGGACCAATCTCAATCTCTGGTGACTCGCCAACTCTAATAAAAGCTTTAACTCTCAGTATTACAGGATTAGATAGAGATGCTCCAAACGTATCTATACTCCTAACAGCATAACCATCTACAACAGACCTATTATATGGTGGGATATTAATATGGGCTGTGACATCTTCAGCTAAGAATCTACCTAGAGCTTCTAAGAGATCTACTGTAACAACCCTAGGCTTATGCTTTAATAGACTCTTAACACTACTCATAACATAGTTAAGACTCGCTAACTCTCTAAATCCCCCATAGGCCATAGTATTTAAACCCCTTTAACTTTAGACTCTACTTTAATATCAGTAATCATAGTATAGGGGTATTGTCCACGCTCGTCTTTCTCATAAGCCTTAACCATATCCCATATTGTTAGGAGAGCTATAGTAACCCCAGTTAAAGCCTCCATCTCAACCCCTGTCTCAGCCTTACTCTTAACTCTAACTCTAGCCTCTATAAAATTATCACCATAGCTAAACTCAATACTAACATGAGTTATAGGGATAGGGTGACATAAGGGGATAATCTGTGGAGTATTCTTAACAGCTAATATAGTAGCTACAGAGGCTACACTCTCAACATCACCTTTCTCAACAATCTTATCCCTAATTATCTTAATAGTCTCAGGTCTCAATATAATCTTACCAGAAGCAATAGCCTCCCTGTAGACAGCAGTTTTCTCACTAATATCAACCATAGATACACTAGACATACAAGTACACCTAATGATATGTTAATTATCAGGGTTAAAAACTAGAACATAAATAAACTATAGAGTTGAATATTTAGCCTTTAATAGTTATAAGCTATTTATAATCTGAAAGCCTCGTCCTCTTTAGGGCGGGAGGAGGTCAGTCTATAAAACCTTCTAGTCCCCTATCTTCTCTATAATCTGGGTGATATTCTCTACCTAGGAAGTCCATTATAGCTTTTACTGTCTGAGGGCCTATACCAGGTATTTTTAGTAAATCTCTAGGATCTGCGAAGATTAGGTCTTGTATGGTCTTATACCCTGCGTTATATAGTCTTCTTGCCCTCACTCTACCAATCTTAGGTATTACTACTAGTGGTAGGAGCTCTCTTCTTATACCATATCTTAACCTCTTCTCTATTAGTTTAAGATTCTCTTCTACTTCTCTAGGAGCTCCTAGTAATCCTATTATTCTAGATAGCCCAGATGTAATCCATGTAGCATTATCTACTAGAACAGCTATATCACCAGGTCCTATATTGTATATTCTAGTTATATCATCATCTGAGACCTCATTAATCCAATCATATAATATTAATGCTACTTTTACTGCTCTAACAGTTCTCGCATCTAGCCAGTCTATTATATCTACGATGTGGGGGGCTGAGTCTAATATTTTATCTAGTAGGATCTCTTCTTCTCTTTTAGGTACTGGTAATGTGGTCATATCCGGCATTAGAGATGTTAATAATAGTAAGTCTAGATCATTTTGTAATTTAAGCTTATCTAAGTTAGCCTTCACTATGGGTACAGTCTCTGGGTCTAAGTAGTTTCTTGAAACCTCATAGCCTATAATTGTAGCATTAAACTCTCTACTACCCTCTATTAAACCCCAATTCCTAAGATCATTTATTGCTATTGAAGCTTTGAGTCTAATATCTACTAGTGAATTCTGGAATGCATATAGTGTTTTCTTTAGTACAGATACTATATCCTCTAGGCTTTTAGCGAAGCCTGAGGCGATAATACCTAGAATCATGTGCCTCAAACCCCTAACTCCTCTAAGCTTACTCTCAACTCTCTCAACTTCACCTCTAATATATTCATCTAGAATATCATCTACATCATCTTTAGAGTTAGCTATTACTATTGCCTCACCGTAGGGGTCTAAACCAGGCCTACCAGCTCTACCAGCAAGCTGCTTATACTCAGTTACACTAATAGGCTTCCACATCCCATCCTCGAACCTATAATACTCATCAACTATAACTCTCCTAGCTGGTAAATTAACACCTGCAGCTAACGTTGGAGTAGCATATATTACAGAAAGTCCGCCTTGCCTAAAAGCGTCCTCTATTATCTTCCTAAGCTCACTAGATAATCCTGCGTGGTGATACGCTACACCTCCAGCAACGAGTCTTGATAGCTCTTCTCTAAGGACTCTAGGCCCTTCACTACTAGCTATGCTTGCAGCAGCTTCTCTAG
The DNA here is from genome assembly GCA_030549835.1 of Thermoproteota archaeon. GTDB lineage: Archaea > Thermoproteota > Thermoprotei_A > Sulfolobales > Acidilobaceae > DSZV01. The sequence goes on along the minus strand of JAUQQR010000029.1, from coordinate 8,929 downwards.
CTATACTAGCATCAAAGTTAAGTTTACTAGAGAACTTATAAGACCTTAATGCTAACTGTACAACCCTCTTCCTAGACTGAGAAAATACTAGACACTGGCCACCTTCCCTAGTAGAGTCTAGTATAAGGTCTAAGTCAGCATATCCTGTCTCTTCTCTAACATCTCTAATCTTACCATCACTATAATATATTTTACCCTTCCAGTATACACCCTCATATAATGGTATAGGCCTCCAACCATCTACTATTAACCTGGCACCTAGCCATTGGGAGAGCTCTTGAGCATTAGGTATGGTAGCACTTAATCCTATAATTTGTAAATTACTAGTTGATGATAAGACCTTAGCTAGGAGAGACTCTAATACAGGTCCCCTCTCAGAGTCGTTAATGTAGTGTAGCTCGTCTACTACGAGAACCTTTATAGTATCAATTAACTTAATATCATTTCTTAGTAATGAATCTAGCTTCTCATAGGTGGTAACTACTATGTCTCCCTTAATATCTCCTTCACTATAATCCCCTACACTAACTCCTAAGCTATAACCTAGAGATTCTAGAACCTTAAACTCTCTATACTTCTCTAAAGCTATACTTCTAAGAGGTACTGTGTAGAAGGCTTTACCAGTACCTGGATCTAACTTATTGATTATAGCTATGAGTCCTATAAGTGTTTTACCTGAAGCTGTAGGTGCTGATACTATAAGGCTTACTCCATGCTCAATACTAGACTCTAAAGCCTTAACTTGTGGGGGGTAGAGGCTAGTATAACCTAAGAGTTCTAGTAGCTTCCTAGTCTTACTTGTTATGTTAATCAATTCATGCTGCCTCTACCATACTATAACATCCACTCCTCTTCTCAATAATATAACCTTCCTGGAATAATCTCTTAATAACCTCTTCAATTTTATACTTTTCAACCTTATGTTTTGATGTCACCTCATATACTATATCCTCTACTTTAATGCACTTACCTTCACTACTACTTCTCTTAATAATATCCATTATTGTAGTCATAAGTCTTCTTAGTGTAAACCCGGTGCCTGTCATTATAACACTAACATCTATAGCTCCACTCTCAATATCTAATCCAACGCTTTGTAGATATGAGGTCATAAGTCTAATGGCTGCAGCAGCATCCTCCTCCGTAACCTCATCTCTTAAAGCCATCTTTGCATTAGCCTCAGCTAGTCTTATTATTGATTCTAACTGTCTAGCAGTTATTGGTATTGGTGCTTGACCACCCTGAGCCTGGTATTGTAGTGCTGTACTCCTCATTTCTACAAAGAAATCTTCTATTAATTTTTTAGCTTGTGGAGTTAGTTTAGGCTTAACATATCTCCTAGCATATATGATGTATTTTCTAAGAGTTTCGGGATCTATCTCTGGTTTTAACCTCTCTAATATGCTATGAGCTCCGAGTATATGTTTTACTAGTTGTCTATCTCTAGCTATACTAACTATATCTCTAATAACAAATATTAAGTCAAATCTCGATAGTATTGTTGGAGGTAAGTTAACATTATCTATGAAGCTCCTCTGTGGGTCGTATACTCCAAGTTTTGGATTACCAGCAGCTAGTATTGATGTTCTAGAGTTTAGTCTAGCAATAATACCGGCCTTAGAAATACTTATATACTGTTGCTCCATAGCCTCATGTATTGCTACTCTATCTTCTTTCTCCATCTTATCAATCTCATCTATAACAGCTACTCCTCCATCAGATAATACTAGAGCTCCGGCTTCTAAGTAGAATTCCCCAGTCTTAGGATCTCTTAGAACTGCAGCTGTTAAGCCTGCAGCAGTAGACCCCTTACCTGTAGTAAATATAGCTCTAGGGGCTATCCTAGATGCTGCTTGTAATAATTGGCTTTTAGCTACACCAGGATCTCCTATAAATAATACGTGTATATCACCTCTAATCCTAGTCATGTCTGGTAGAATCTTAGGAACTCCACCAAAGAGTAGTAAGGCTATAGCCTCCTTTAGATCCCAGTACCCATATATACTTGGAGCTATACTAGCAATAATTTTCTCTTTAATCCAGGGGTCGCGAGAGAGCTCTCTAATCTTCTCTTCATCTTCTCTAGTTAAGACAACCTCCTCTAATACACGCTCAGATACTCTAATACTATTAGCGTCAATATATAACTCATAGAACGGGCTCCTCTCGCTAGGGTTATACAACTTAACTATTCCAACTATAGTAATCCTATCTCCAGGCCTGGCTGAGTCTACTAAATCTTCTGATAACTGAACTTCTACACTCCTAGGCATTTGACCTCCAGGAACATCTTCAGGCTTCTCCTGAACTGTTATCTTCTGCCAGTCTATGAATGTAGACTTATCTCTTAAAAGTATAAATTTACCCCCACTCTCACCACAAATAGGGCAAATACCAGGCTTCTCTATTCTTTCTCCAAGCTCCTCCTCGTCTTGAGGCCATGCAAACTCAGATCCACACTTTTCATGTCTAAATACGGCTTTAACCATTCTACTCCTCACAGGATGCATCCTAGTAATTATGCCTTCAATTTGTATAAATCTCCCTATATGCTCACTCCTAATATCTCTAATTTTTGTTGTCTCATAGAGTCCTACTATTCTGACATGATACTTTTTATCTTTTAGCTCAGAATACTCTAATTCTACTAGTTCTTTAAGAGCCTCGTCAGCTGCTCTAAGAACTTCTAGGGGGTTATCTATTAGTCTCTCAGCTAGCTCAGTATCATACTTATAGATATCACTAAACTCTATTATTATGCTCCTAGCTCCTAAATTAACCATTCTCCTAAGTCTCTCTATATACTTAAGCTTACCACTTTCATCTCTGAAGTTTGCTATGAAATCTTTAAATTTATCAGTATAAGCTACTTCTAGTAGGCTAGCCTCATTAGCCACTTAGATCACCTCTAGCTATACTCTTTATATAGCTTCTCCACTGCTCAACAGCATTTAACATATAATTGAATAATGCGAACTCTTCTGGTGTAACCTTCTCTACAATATCTCTACTCTCTGAGTAGACTAGTCTAAGTATCTTAGATAATCTAGCCTCCGCGATATCGATTATATTCTTCTCAGTAATCTCTCTATCTCTAAGTAATGCATGGCTAGGATTCTCTCTAATTACTATATTTAGTTTACCTACAAGCTCTCCTGCTTTAAAGTAGAAGTCTTGAGGTATACCTATAAGCTGGCTTGCGCCACTACTCTTCCTCTCTTTGAAATGATACCGATTCACATAATCTATATCAACTTGTTGTTCTCTAAAATCTACGTATCCTTGATCCTTCAATATCCTAGCTTGCCATCTAGGAAGCTCTACTTCATCACCTCTCCTCGCATCTATAAGTCCTGAAGGTGTAGGTAGCTTAGGATAGTCTCTTAAAAATATTACTCTCACTCGTCTCACATTATAGTCTAGCTTTAGGAGCTTAAGCTTACTGGCTAGAGACACAATATCCCCTAACTATTACTGTTAGATATTTAAAGGCTATAAACACTAAAACTAACATCATAGCCGGAGAGAGGTAATTGGATATTCTAATTAATAACTGGAGGTATTAACCTTATAATTTCAGACTACTAGGTTAAAGTAGGGGGTTAAATCTTGAGTAGTATTGCTGAGATTCTATGGGTAGAGAAGTATAGACCTAGAACTCTAGATGATATTGTAAATCAGCGTGAAGTAGTTGAGAGACTTAAATTATTTGTTAAAGAGAAGAATATGCCACACCTTCTATTTGCCGGTCCTCCAGGTACTGGTAAAACTACAGCTGCACATGCTTTAGCCCACGATCTTTACGGTGAGACCTATAGACACTACATGTTAGAGCTTAATGCTTCAGATGAGCGCGGGATCAATGTTATTAGAGAGAAGGTTAAAGAATTCGCTAGGAGTAGAGCCCCTGAGAATGTACCATTTAAGATAGTTCTCCTCGACGAGTCTGATAATATGACTAGTGATGCTCAGCAAGCTTTAAGGAGACTCATGGAGCTATATACGGTTTCAACTAGGTTTATACTAGTAGCTAATTATCCATCTAAGATAATAGACCCTATCCAGAGTAGGTGTGCATTCTTTAGATTTACTGCATTAAAGAAGGAAGATATAGTAGGAAGATTAAGGTATATTATTGAGAATGAAGGTGTGAGATATGAGGATGAAGCATTAGATGCCATATATGAGATTAGTGAGGGAGATATGAGGAAAGCTATAAATATACTCCAGGCCGCAGCCAGCCTAGGCATGGTTACAGTAGAATCCGTGTTTAAGGTTGTTGGTATGGCTAGACCTAGAGAAGTTAGAGAAATGATTAGACTAGCACTCTCAGGAGACTTTACAGGATCACGGAATATGCTTAGAAAGCTAATGATAGAGTATGGTCTCAGCGGAGAAGATGTAGTTAAACAAATACATAGAGAAATATTTAGCCAAGAGCTCAAGATACCTGAGGAGCTTAGAGTCTTAATAGCAGACTACCTCGGAGAAATACACTTTAGACTAGTTGAGGGTAGTGATGAAGATATACAGCTAGCAGCTCTACTAGCATGGCTAGCCCTACTAGGTAAGAGGTCTCAGATGTGAGTGAGCGTAAAATACCATGGATTATAAAGTATAGGCCTAAAAGAGTAGATGATGTTATAGGGCAAGATGAAGCTAAGAAGACAATAATAAGCTGGCTTACAGAGTGGGCTAAGGGGAGAATTCCATATAAGAAGGCTCTACTACTATACGGTCCTCCAGGCGTAGGGAAGACTAGTCTAGTAGAGGCTATAGCTAGAGAACTAAACTTCGATATTCTAGAGTTAAATGCAAGCGATTATAGGCGTAAGAGTGATATTAGGAGGATAGTTGGGACAGCGGCTACGAAGAAACCATTATTAAAGAAAGGCTTAATAATATTACTCGATGAAGTTGACGGTATAGATCCTAGAGCAGATGAGGGTGGATTAGAGGCTTTAGTAGATGTAATTAAAAACACAATCAACCCGATAATTATGACTGCTAATGATCCATGGAAAGAGCAGTTTAGAGTACTTAGAGAGTTATGCGAACTTGTAGATTTTAAAGAGTTAACAGAAAACCAGATTATAGCATTACTCCAGAAAATATGCGATAGTGAGAAGATATACTGTGAAAGAGAAGCTCTTAGATGGATAGCATCAAGGAGTATGGGTGACGCAAGAGCAGCAATCAACGACTTACAAGCAGTTGCTGAAGGATATGGGAAAGTTACTATAGGGCTAGTTAGAGCTATTGTCAGGGGTAGAGAGAAGACTATAAATATATGGAGGACTTTAAATGAAATATTCTATGCTAACCAAGCTTGGGCTGCTAAGAAAGCAGTGACTCAGAGCGAGGAGGATTACGAGTCACTTATACGGTGGCTTAACGATAATATACCTAAGAAATACTCAGACCCCCTAGACTTATTTAGAGCATATGATGCTCTAGCAAGAGCTACAGTAATGCTGAGTAGGGCTAAGATTAGTGGTGAGTGGGGCCTACTATCCTATGTCTTCGACCTTATGGGGCCAGGTGTATCATTAGCTAGGAGATCCGAGGAGATACTAAAAACTAGGTATGGATTCCCTGATTGGATAAGGTTAATGGCCCAGCTTAAACCTATGAGAGAGGAGAGAGAGAAGCTTGCAGAACACTTATCATATAGGATTCTCGCCTCTAAATCTACTATAATGAATGAGGTTATACCATATATGATGTTAATATTCAGGAATCCTAGTGATCCAGTAATAGCTGCAAGACTAGCCCTAGGATATAATCTAAGTAAGGATATGATCAAATACCTTGCCGGTGATAATACTGAGAATGTTATTAGAGCATTAGAGAAAATTAAGAGAGCTAGACCTGAGGAAGTTGGTAAGGAGACTAAGAGAGAGCCTGAGAAAAGAGAGGCTAGGAAAGAGAAGAGTTCTAAAGGCTTAGACTATTTTATTAAGAGTTAGAAGCCATATATTGAGAGGTGTCTATGATGGCTCTCATTACTCCTAGTTCTAGGTTTCTAAGAGATCCTCTTGATAAAAGAATATCTCCAAGTAACTCTGGTGAAGTCGTAGTCGTGGGGATTCCATGGGATTGGTCTACTAGTGGTAGGCCTGGCGCTAGGTATGCTCCTAGTAGGATTAGAGACTGGATATACAAGTTTACAAGTCACGCTCCCGGATCTCTCGAGTTTAAGTGTAGTCTAGTAGACTTAGGAGATGTTAAGGTAGCTCCTGGAGACTATAAGCTTACATCTACTAGGATAGTAGAGGCTGCTAAGATAGCATATAATAGAGGTAAGATTGCATTATTTCTTGGAGGAGATCACTCAATAACAAGGTGGACTGTAGAGCCTTTAACTGGAGATAGCTTAGGATTACTAGTATTAGATGCTCACTATGATGTTAGAAGTGTAGAAGAAGGATTAACTAGCGGGTCCTGGCTATGGGATCTATACCTAGCTCATAGAGGTAGAGTTTATGCAGCTATCATAGGCTTAAGTGACTTCCAGAATCCTAGCTACTCACTAGAGAGAGTTATAGAGGCTGGATTTAAGACAGTTCCTAGACTAAAGCTCTTTGATGGCTTAGAGTATGCTATGGAAGCTATAGACTGGCTTAAAGAGATTACAGCTGAAAACTACTATATAAGCTTAGATATAGACCACCTAGATATAAGCTATGCTCCAGGAGTAAACTCACAGAATCCTCTAGGCATGACCCCATGGGAGAGTATAACTATACTTAGGAAAGCTGCCGAGACTCTTAAGCCTAAGATTAGAGGTTTAGATATTGTAGAGCTTGTCCCAGACTTAGATGTAGCTGGAATTACTACAGCTATAGCCTCCAAAATACTACTCTACACTCTAACATGGATTCTCGATGGGTGCTCAGAGGCTTGAAGGCTGACATAGTAATCTATAATATAGGTCAATTAGTAACCTTTATGGAAGGCCCACTGGCTAGAGTATCAGAGGATAATGCAGTAATAGTTAGAGATGCTGGAGTAGCTATAAGAGATGGTAAGATTGTAGCTGTAGGCAGGTCCAGTGATATTAAGTCTCGATTTGAAGGTTCAAAAATTAATGCTGATAAACGCCTAGTAACCCCAGGTCTCATAGATCCACATACACACCTAGTATTCTATGGTAGTCGTGAGGACGAGTTTGAGGACAAGCTTAGAGGTGTTTCTTATAGTGAGATTCTAGCTAGAGGTGGGGGGATTTATAGGACTGTTACGGCTACACGTGAAGCTAATGTTAATGACCTCTTAAAGAGGGTCCTTAGCGTAGCTAGACTAATGTTAAGCCATGGAACTACAACTATAGAAGTTAAGAGTGGCTATGCATTAGACCTTGAGGGTGAAGCTAAGATGCTATATGTAGCTAGGAAGCTTGAAGAGCTTCTACCACTAAAAGTTATCCCTACACTCCTAGCTCACGTACCACCCTTAGTTTATAAAGAGAATATCCAAGAATATGTAAACTACTTTACTAATGCAATAATACCTGAGATTGCTAATAGAAAGCTAGCATTATATATAGACGTATTCTGTGATAAAGGTGCTTTTAGCTTAAACGACTCTAAAATAATCCTTGAGGCTGGTTTAAGAGCAGGATTGAGAGCTAGAATTCATGCAGATCAAATAGAGTATATAGGATGCTCTAAGCTAGTAGAGAAGCTTAACCTAGACTCTCTCGATCACCTAGAGAAAATGCCTGAAGAAAACTCTAGACTCATAGCTGAGAGAGGAGCTGTAGCTACACTACTCCCTACAAGTATAATGTCTATGCTAGAACAGTCTAGACCCCCAGTTAGAGCATTAAGAGAAGCTAAGACTATAATAGCTATAGGATCAGACTATAACCCAAACAATATGACACCACTACAGCAAACAGTCATAGATATATCACCATATATTCTAGGCCTAACACCACTAGAAGCTCTCGCAGCCGCAACTATAAACGCAGCTAAAAGCTTAAATATAAGCCATGAAGTTGGGGCAATCAAAGAAAACTATACAGCAGACATTATAATATGGGAGATAGAGAACTATAAATGGCTAGGCTACACGTGGGGCTATAATAAGGTATTAAAAGTTATAGCTAAAGGAAGAATAGCTTATAGTAGAGAATAGATTTTACTAAATCTAATAAATATTAATGAACTAAAACCCTACTCAAATTAAGAATAGTAGGTGAGAGATACGCAAGAACTAGAGTATATAGAGAAAGGAGTATACAAACTAGATCTCACTGGGTACGCATGTCCATACCCCCAAATACTAACACTACAAGCATTAAAGAAACTAGAGGTCGGCGACTTACTTGAAGTTATAACAGATAATCCACCCTCCTGCGAGAATGTACCAGCAGTAGTTAGAAGAAATGGGCATATAGTACTCGGTATTGAGAAAATAGGAGTAGGACTATGGAAGATAAGAATTAAGAAAGCAAAATAAACTACTAGTCCTCCCGGCTTCAAAAGGGTATAGTTTTTAATACTTATAAGACTTTCAAACATAATACATTATTATAAGAATTAACCTTCTTACTATACCAAAATACATTTCTACTCCCTCACTCAATACAATTAATCAAGATGTGGGGATTCCCTCTATAACTGTGAATCAGATTAGATAGATGAAGGAGAGCTATGGGTAGGGGTTATCCTGAATGAGCAAGGACCAATTATATGGTCTCCTAGTGAAGAGAGATAGTTGAGGCTAAGAGTAGAAGCTGGTGATATCAAACGCGATTACTTGCAATGAAACTCAAACCCTCCAAATATAGGGGTTTATTAGGTTTTATTTATTTTGTACCCTAATTATATCCTTATAGTTTACCCAGAAGCTACTCATATCTCTAATATCGCTAGTACTTATACCCTCATACTCTACTATACTCTTTGATAATTCTAGTGCT
>JAUQQR010000028.1 GCA_030549835.1 Thermoproteota archaeon | reverse complement strand
CTAGATACTGGTAAAAGTCTAATCTTTAGAGTCTTGGTAAACTCTCTAGTCCTCTAAAGCTTCTCAGACACTACTCAATACCTCTCTTACACCTTAAAAAACTTTTACAGAGAAAACAGTATAAGCTAAGCCTTACTACTACTCTGGCTACACTTTGATAGAGCCTCCTCTAGGCTACCTGCTAGTAACACGTCTCTAAGCCACTTGTCTATATGTCCTTCTCTTATATGGTATTCTATTAGGTCTCTATGCTCATTTATGAGTTCTAGGAGCTCTTTGAAGCTACATGCTCTAACTCCTGTTTTCAGAGAGTAGAAGCATAGTTCTGGTGGGGCTTTAAAGTTTTCTAGAAATTTACACTCTTCTCCTTTAATCCTCGATTTCAGATACTCTGATAGTATTAGTAGTGCCTGCTGGTACACTATTTGAGCCTTATACGGGCTACCGTAGGGGTTAAAGTAGCTATGTACTTCTCCTGCTGGCCCTGTCTTTGTAGCCTGGTAGTAGAAGTGATCACTCACAGAGTATAGCCTCCATAGTCTGAGATATTCTCCTCCTAAGGCTTTAGCATAGTAGTAGAGTAGCTTGAGCATATCTAAGTGTATTCTTTGAATCTCATTACCAGCCCATGCAGATAAGTCTCTCTCATCAGCCCAGCTAATAGTACTCCATGGTGGAATGTCTATGATACCTACAGGTTTATTATTTAATGCCGCCTCATATAGCGTAGCGAATTTAAGCCTACTTCTCTTAGAAACCTCTCTTGGAAGCCATTGTAGAAACTCGTATATGCCTGATTCTGGTGGCTGATGCTCTCCGAATGTCTCATAGTCTAAGGCTATTAGTATAACGTCTCCTGGAGATGATTCAAGCCATGAAGCATACTTATCAGCAGTTAAAGGATACTGATCCCATGTTCTTAAGTTAAACCTAAAAGCTAGATCATCACTAAGCCTATAATTCCTGAGTAGAACTCTAATATTACAACCGTAAGCCTCATATACATAGTTAGATCCCTTAAACCCCTTAATCCAATCTATACCCTCTGTTACTGTAGTCTTAAATCCTAGCTTAGCTAGAGTACATGCAACATCATTATTATATATAAACTCTGTATTCTCTGCACTCTTAGGAATATAACCGAAGACTTCCCTAATCTTAGCTATATGTTCTCTAATCTGCTCTATAAACTCTTCACTATCTATAAGCCAAGTGACTGAATGATAGTATGTCTGAGCACATAGCTCTACTCTCTCAGTCTCAACCATATCCTGTAGTATCCTTAATGCTTCAGGAGCCCACTTCTCCATAAGCTCTATGGCCAATCCTGAAATACTAAGTGTGATTTTAAAATCCTTAAACATCTTAAGATTATCTAGTAATATCTTAGATGCCCTAGTGTAAACCTTCTCAGAGATTCTCCTAAAAATAACCTGATTTAAGTCCCAATTAAATAACTCATATGGATTACTAGGAGTAGCTCCTAGAGGATAACCTATTATAGGCCTTATCCTCAGAGGCTGATGTAACACAAAGTATAAGACTATATCCAAACACTACACCTAACGAGTGAACAAGTATTAAGAGTTAATAATTTATTAAGAGATTTCAGCATATAACTTGATAATTGTGTATAGATTATATTATGTCTTGAAATGCCTCTATACTTTAACAATATCATATGAACTATTAAACGCTTTTCTCATCATCTATGGCTTCATTAAATGATTTCTCATAATCACTTACAAGTAAACCTTTAACCCTAACCTGGCTATATACTATTTAGGTATTGGGTATTAGTTAGGAGGTGTTTACATATGTCTAGTGAGCAAGCTTTAAGTAATGAGGCTAAGATTAGGTATGCTTCAGCTCTACTTACATCTATAATTAATGATACAAGTATACCTAGGAATATTAGGAGGGCTGCTGTTAATGCCTTAACCCAGCTACGTGATACTAAGCTCTCATCAGGGGTTAGAGCTGCTAATGCTGTGAGTATCCTAGATGAGGTAAGCCAAGACCCCAATATGCCATTCCACGCTAGGACTAGGATATGGCAGATTATATCTATACTTGAGACTATTAAAGATTGAGGTCTATCGAGTTGATTAGAGTAAGAGTTAGGGGAATATATGCGACTGCTATCTCAAAACTACTAATAGATAATGGTTTCTTTTTAGCTGATGTTAGTGATGTTATTAAGAGTAGAATTACATATCCTATGGTAGAGGGGCCAGCTGATATTACTGTTAAGAGCGTAGATGATGATCCAGACACTATCCTAGTAATAGGGAGTCCGTGGGAGTATGGATTAGAAGTTGAGAAGGTTATAGTAGAGAATTTAAACTATGCTAGTATTAGGAGAGGTGGATTTGGCCTCTACACTACGCTAATAGCTACTAGCCTAGGAGACTGTAGAGCTCAGCTACCTGGAGGAGTTGAGGCATTAGTTCAGGGTGAGTGCCCGCAGAGAGGAGTGGATTTTCACGCCTATATAGTTAAAGAGTCACTACATAGAGATGATAAGCCTATAGTAAGGCCTGGAGTAGCACTAGTAGGCTTATATGTTACACTATATGCTCCAGGTGAGGGGTTTAGCTTTAGTGAGCATATTAGAGATGAGAGTAAGAGAATTAATCTTGTTGATGCTGTTAAATCTAGAGTAGCCTCTACTAATGCTCATGTAAGGTTTAGGAGTAATAGTAAATTTGCTACATTAGCTGAAGTAGCATCAGAAGTTGAGACTCTACTAGATAAAATTAATAAGCTCTTATCTGAGAAGCCTCAAGACAAACCTAGAATATTATCTAAGGGAGAATACATATCACTAATATATATACCATCGCCTAGTAAGATATTATTAGATAACTATAGAGATGCCATTCAGCCTACAATAAAATACCACCACTCACTTAAAGCTGGAGGCTTTGAGGAGTCAATACTCGTAGACTTTAGTGAAGAAGCAGTCAAGCTAGGTAAAGCTAGTAAAGATATTGGATATGCTATCTTATCATATATAGCCTCTAGTACTAAGGGTAGGAGAGTAAGTATAGATCATAGACTTCCAGATGGTAGGAGAATCCAACTCGGCCCCTTCGAAGTTGAAAATTATACTCTAAACGATACACTTAAAATAACATTAACTAGAACATTTAAAACTAAGGGTATATTAGATGGGCTGAACATTGAGAAGAGACCTGGAGACTACTCTAGGACTATAATAGATACCGGGTCATGGCATATAATACATGAGTATTATAGTAGAGAGGGGAAGCTACTAGGAGTCTATGTTAACATAAATACTCCACCAGAGGTGAGCTTTAAGGGTATTAGATACTTAGACCTCTACATAGACATAGTTAAGAGGGTATCAAGCGAGCCGGAGTTAGTAGACTTAAGAGAACTAGAAGAAGCGTATAATGTAGGATTAATATCTAGTGGGTTATATGAGAAGGCGTTAGATGAAGCTAAGAAGATTATAAAGAAGATATCAGGTGAATATCCATAAGCGTAAAGCTTAAAAATATAGTATTTTAGAGTAACCTAGAGGGTATAAGTATATGAGTGAGTTAACTAACCCCATGAAGTATCTAAGAGAGGCCATAAATAACCAGGTATATGTAAAGTTGAAAGATGGGAGTGAATATGTTGGTATCCTGAAAGTTACAGATTCAACAATGAACCTAATACTAGAGGATGCAGTAGAAATTCGAGGAGGTAAGCAGATAGTAGCTAAGATTGGTAGAGTTCTAATAAGAGGTAGTATGATCCAATATATCAGCTTTAGCCCTGAGATTGCAGCTGAGCAAGCACTAACTGGGTAACCATTACTCTCATAGAGGATAATTTATGCTAGACGTATTCTTCAATCCTAGTGGTATAGCTATCATCGGGGCTAGTGATAAGCCTGGATCACTTGGTAGAGGCTTAACAATTAATGTCCTATCATCATTTAGAGGTAAAGTATACCTTGTAAATGTTAAGGGAGGAACTATACTAGGATTACCAGTATATAGGAGTATAAAGGAGGTTAATGATACGGTTGACTTAGCATTAATTATAACACCATCGCATGCCGTGCCTGAAGTACTTGAAGAGTCTGGTAGTATAGGGGTTAGGGGTGCTATCATATATAGTGGTGGCTTTAGAGAAGCTGGGCGCGAAGATTTAGAGGTTGAGATTGAGAAGATTGCTAGGAAATACTCTATTAGAGTCCTCGGACCTAACTGCGTTGGTGTTATAGATAATGATACTCCACTTAATGCCACATTCACCTCCCTAGATAGGCAGGGTATTCCCAAACCGGGAGTAGTCTCAATAATATCTCAGTCTGGAGCTCTAGGCTCACTAATACTTGATTTAATGAGTGAGAGGTTTATTGGATTGAGGAAATTTGCTAGCGTAGGTAATAGCTTAGATGTTAAGATTTGGGAGATTATAGAATACTATACTAGAGATACTAAGACGTCAGTTATTGGAGTATACTTTGAGAGTATTGGTGAAGGGAGGAGGCTAATAGAGTCTTTAGAGAGGGCTCAAAGAATAAAACCAGTCATTGTTTTAAGAGGTGGGGTAACTGAGGCTGGGTCTAGGGCTGCACTAACACATGTTGCAGCTCTAGCTAAATCACATAGGGTTGTTTATGGGGCATTAAAGCAGGCTAGAGTAGTAATCGCTAATAATATGAGTGATTTTATATCAGCTCTAGAGGTTTTAAGTAAGTTAAAGAATAGGCCGGCTAGAGATGATATCATTATTGTAACTAACTCTGGAGGCATGGGTGTACTATTATCAGATTCACTTGAGAATAGAGGTTTAAGAGTTAAAGTACTCTCTAGGGAGTTAGCTGAGAGGTTGAGGTTAAAGATTCCCCCATATATGAGTATTGGTAACCCTATAGACTTATCTGGAGCAGCCCCCACAGATCTCTATAGGCAAGTAGTAGATGAGATAATTAGAGGTGATGGCGGAGGTATACTCATCATAGTTAACCAGCCTCAAACAATAGCCATGGATACTGAGAAATTCATTGAGTATATAGCTGAGTTAAGAGATGAAGGAGTCCCATTTATAGTATTAATGTCTGGTGGTAGCTACGCTAAGAATATTGCCTTAACACTAAGATCTATGAATATACCTGTAGCCTCAGACCCCTTAGAGGCTACTAGTATGGTCTATGCTCTCAAAACAGTTACTAGTAAGAGTAGAGAGAGTTTGAGAGATACTCAGCCACCTATAAGTGAGCATAGGAGAATAGCTGTAGGTATCATTGAGAATACTAGGCTACATGGAAGAAGCTTCATGCTAGAACATGAGGCTAAAGAGCTCGTGAAACTATATAACTTAGATACCCCTAGAGGAGGAGTTGCTAAGAGCCTAGATGAAGCTCTACTAGTAGCTGATAGGATAGGATACCCTCTTGTAGCTAAGATCATATCACCGAACGTTACACATAAGAGTGATATAGGAGGGGTTATTATAGGTTTAGATAGTAGAGATGAGGTTAGAATAGCGTATGAGCAGTTAGAGGCTAAAACTAGAAAGTTAAACATCAGGCTAGAGGGTATACTCTTAGAGGAAATGTTTAAACCTCAAGTAGAAGTTGCTATAGGAGCTTTTAGAGATAACCTCCTAGGACCTGTAGTTATGGTTGGACTAGGAGGATTCTATATTGAGCTCTTAGGCGATGTATCATTTAGGTTATCGCCATTAACTATAGATGATGCTATAGAAATGGTTATGGAGACTAGTCTAGGTAAACTAGTAGAAGGCTATAGGGGCTTAAAACTAGACATAAATAATTTAGCATTAAACATATGTAAGGTAAGTAAACTAATGTATGATAATCCCGAGATTCTAGAACTAGACATAAACCCACTAGCTATTAGAGGAGATGAGATGAAAGTCCTAGATGTAAAGGTAAAGATTAGTAAAATATAGGGGCTAAAGATTAACTATGAATATGGGAGGTCTCTGTGATGGGAAGATTAGCATTAAACTATCTAACCATAGCATTTATATTAATACTCTTGACTATTAATAACTACTGTGCACATAGCATAGATGATTACATATTAGATATAGTGTTTAATACTACCAGAGCCACACAACCTAATAGTATAATTCCAGGAGATCTCGTAAATATAACATTCAATGTATATACTACAACACTCCCCAATATTAACGTTACTATTAGCTATATAATCTACTATTCTAGACCATCAGGTGCTAGGTATGAGGTTTTAAGCTCAGGCGAGTTCAGGGTCTTAAGCTCCTCGAATAAAGCATCACATAATATAACTATACAGATCCCGTGGACTAGGGAGGTGATGGTTGAAGCTCAGATTATAAGCCCAGTAGTATCTAAGAAGATTGAGAGTAAGCTTGAGGTATCGCCAGAGACTAAGATAAGTGTCTTACTAGGAGTTGGAGGCTATATTGGTGATGTTAGAGAAGGAGGCTGGCTAATAATCCCAGTTAGATTAGTGACAAATACGCCTGGTGAACACGGTTTGCTTAGAGTAACAGATACTACACTAGGAGTTATACTTAGAGAGATGACTATAACTCTAATTGATGGTTATACCTATGAAGTTTATGTTAGAGTACCCGAGAACCCTAAGAGATTACTTATATTCAAGGATCTCTTCCAACTACGTAGAATTATAGTTGAGTTTGAGGGGTTAGATACTTATAAGGGTAATAATTATGATGTTATATATGCGACTGTAATCGCTCCCGGGTATTGGAGGATTCCTTGGTTTATTGCTAGTTTAATAGGATTAGTTACTATCATCATATTGGTTATTCTAGTGTCTAAGAGGATATTCGTTTAGCCTCATCTAGTCTTATCATGTATAATGTTGGTATAGCTAGTATAGTGAACATTAATGCCAATGATAAGCCTACTCCTCCTAATCCTAGGTTCTGGAATATATAGCCCCCTATAATATATTCCCCAAACCCTATACCTAATCCTAGGATTGTAACATAGAAACCCATACTTGATCCTCTAGCCTTAAACTTATCAGTGTAGTCTATTAAATAAGCTAGTAGTGATGGTGGTAGTAGCATTATTGGGACCGCTAATATGGCTATAAGTGGTATGTATATAGGTCTACCTAGTATCTCCTCATAGTATAATCCGGCTATTGCTAATGTTATAGGTGTGAATATTGAGCCTAGTAAGAGGGCATTATACTTTCCAATAATTGATGCAATATAACTCCCAACGAGGAGCCCTACAGCTCCGCCAATGAGACCAATAATCATTAATGGGCTGATTAAGCCGCCTAGACTAGTATTATTTAGGAACGATGCAGTTATACCAACTTCACTTATAATCTTAGGGCTCATAAAAGCTACTCCTATCAGACTAGCTAGGCTAAACCATAATGGTACCAGGTTTAAGAGTCTCCTATCATAAACGTATATGGGTGAACCGTAACCTCTATAATTTGGGATTATAATAGATACTATGAAAGCTAGTGAGACTAGTAAAGCTGGTATAATGAAGCCTCTTAGTAAGTCAAAGAGCTCTAGTATTAATGCTATCATGAAGCCTAATGCGTACCCCCCAATATTAGAAGCTTCAAATCCACCAGAGCCAATTAGTCTACCTTTAAATCTACCTCTAGTCTCCTCACCTAATATTGTTAGTGTAGAGACTAGGATTATAGCAGCACACACTCCAGCTAAACTATTTAGTAAGATTAAGTGTATTGGGTTAAGATAGTAGCTCATAGTTATATACGAAGCTATTAATACTATAATAGCTATAGATAGTAAAGCTCTAGAGCCTATCATCTCGTAGAATCCCCCAACAATAACGCCTGATAAGGCCTCTGCTATGGAGTAAGAGGCTAGTATTAAGCCATGCATCTTAGGCTCTAATTGCGGTAGTGTTAGGGTAAGAGATACTATAAATATAGCATTACTTGCTCTAATTAAAGCTACGGTAACATATATAGCTATAAGACCTACTAGATTCAATAGCATACTCCCCGAGCTATGCAACCGGTAGAACCTTATATACACTATATGTATTACATTATAATACCTACTTAGCTAGGCTCAACTATTGTTCCAGTAACCTTCTCTCCTCTAATAACTAATGGTATCACCTGGGGGTTTTGCCCATTAACAAATAATATTCTAATATTACTCCTCCTAGCTATACTCAAAGCGACATTATCTATGAGCTCATACCTCCCAGCTATCTGAGGATACTCTCTAATTATCTCCTCTAGCTCATCATAGGTTGCTCTATCAAGCCTCCTACTACCCTTAACTCCAGGTGGAGGCTTGTAGACTCCGTCTACGCCGTCTAGCATGTTTAATAAGAGTTTAGCTTTAAGAGCTTCAGCTAGAGATGTAGCTACAGCATTAGTACTCTGGCCAGGCTGTAATCCGCCAATAACTGGTATTAAGCCTTTAACAGCAACATCAACAGCCTCCTCTATAGACTCAGGTATCTTTATAGTAGAGTATGGTAGAAGTATTGATGCTAAAGCTAGAGCATTAAGCCTTGAGGCATATATTCCTACAACGTCTAGAATAGACTCAGGCACACTTAATTCTCTTAAAACCCCAATATACTCCCTAGAGAGGGGACCCCCGCCAGTTACGATAGCTAACCCACCATACCTATAAGATTCTAATATAGAATCCCTAAGCATACTCAGATAAGATAGCCTGGGAGGAGTCAGTAACCTACCACTAATCTTAACAACAATATACTCAACCATACAATTCATCCAACAATTAACGGCTACGCTTAAACCTATAAGCTTATGGTCAGAAGCCTGGTATACATCACTACTCAGAGCTTTTAACCCTCCTCATCCCAAAATAATATATAATTAAATTAACTATTAAAATCTTAATCTTAAGATTCACTATTACAACATCTCATATAAGCTTACAACGCCCCATAGTAACCGTATATCAATGTGTAGGGGAAGGTAGAATTACAAATAACTAAGACATAGTTATTAAGATTAGAATTGCTAAAAACTTAGTTTACTAGTATTACTCTCTTTATCTAAGCTTAAACTCTAGGTAGTGGTATAGAGGTTATAGGGTTAAAGGTATGGCTTTAGAAGATTTATTTATGGTAGCTGAGACTATTAGTAGGATTATCCCCAAAACTGAAGTTAACGTAAGTTACTATATGGTGCTAGCAGGATTAATGATATTATTAATACTATCAAGTTTTATATTAGTAACTATAGCTACTAGATCAGTCTTCTTAGTATTTAGGAAGCCGCCATCATTCATAGTTAAGGCTATTCTACTAGTTGGGGTTGCTCTATTAATATTAGGGGTTATACTACCGTAGCCTCAGCTCTAGCTTCAAGTTTTTTCTTAATTAATTTAAGTCTAATGAAGTCTTCTCTAAGCCTCTGATCTAAAATATTCTTAATATACTTTACGGCTTCAGCGTAACTTGGTAGTATAACGTAGTCTAATGCGTTGATTAGCCTCTGAGTATCTTTTAATTCCTCAATTAACCTCTTAAGTGTCTCCTCATACTCGGCTAGTTTAAGTATTAGGGGTATTAAATCTCTTAATCTCATAAAGCTTGAGACTATGCTTGGGTGAGCGTCTAGCGGAAGCGGGATTGGTGGCAGTGTACTCTTATCTAATGTAAATACTGGGACTTTCACAGCGAATAGTATCCTAGATGTAACTGTTACTTGGAGTATATCTGATACGTTTCCCGTGTATGCTTCAATCCTCTCTATACCTTCAGATGCTAAGCCTAGGTAGTATTCATTGAATACATCATTAATCTTCTCATATACTTCCTTCTGGTACCTATTATATTCTTCAGCATAGCTTTTAATATAGTGTAGTAGTACTTCTCTCTTCTCCTCTATGATATTCCTTATTCTCTTCAGCATTCTCTCTTCTCTTCTAAGCTTAATTAGGTTTATTTTTGTAGGTAGTACTCTCTTAGGGTCTATAGCCAATAATCTATTCACCTAGCCCTATATCCTGGGTGGTATTTCTTAATATACTCTTCTCTTATATTAGTTAACTCATCCTCTGGTAGTATTGATAGAACTTCCCATGCCAGGTCTAGTGTCTCCTCTATACTCCTATTTTCTCTCTCACCCTGGCTTAGGAACCTTTTCTCGAATACATCAGCAAATTTTAAGTATTTCCTCTCAACATCACTTAGACTCTCTTCCCCTACAATAGTTGCTAGACCTCTAACCTCAACACCTCTACTGTAGGCTGCGTATAGCTGGTTACTAACTTCAGAGTGGTCTTCTCTAGTCTTACCTCTCCCAATACCCTCCTTCATTAGCCTTGATAAGCTCATTAGAACATTTATCGGCGGATATATTCCTCTATTGTGTAGTTCTCTACTTAGAACTATCTGTCCTTCAGTAATATAGCCTGTAAGGTCTGGTATTGGGTGGGTTATATCATCATTAGGCATTGTTAGTATGGGCATTTGAGTTATACTACCCTTCTTACCGTGGACTCTACCAGCTCTCTCATAGATACTAGCTAAATCACTATACATGTATCCAGGGTAGCCTTGCCTACCTGGAACCTCTTCCCTAGAACTACTAATCTCTCTTAAAGCCTCTGCATATGATGTCATATCTGTGAGTATTACTAGGACATGCATATCCCTATCGAATGCTAAGTACTCTGCTAGAGTTAATGCTGCTCTAGGCGTTAGTAGCCTCATCATTGCAGGCTCATCAGCCAAATTTATGAACATTGCTACCCTACTTAGAGCTCCAGTTTCCTCGAAGAATTTCTTGAAGAATAGGAAGTCATCATATTTTATACCCATAGCAGCGAATATTACTGCAAACTCTTCCTCTTTTCCTCTAACAGTTGCTTGCCTAGCAATCTGAGCTGCTAGCTTATTATGTGGTAAACCTGAGCCACTAAATATTGGTAGCTTCTGTCCTCTAACTAATGTATTCATTCCATCTATAGCGCTAATACCAGTCTGTATAAACTCTGAAGGGTACGCTCTAACTGAGGGGTTTAAGGGAGCACCATTTATATCTCTAAGATCCTCTGGTATAATCTTAGGTCCACCATCTATAGGTTCGCCTAGAGAGTTGAATATTCTACCTAGCATCTCCTCAGATACAGGTACTTCTAGAGTCTTACCTATGAATTTAACAGTAGTCCCTGTTATACTAATACCTGTAGTACCCTCAAATACCTGGACTATAGCTGTATTATATGCTACTTCGAGAACCTTGCCCCTCCTCTTCTCTCCACTAGGTAACTCTACCTCAACAATCTCATCATAAGCTACTCTAGAGACCCCCTCAACTACGAGTAGTGGGCCTCTAATCTCTGATATCCTAGCATACTCTCTGACACCAATAACAGCCAATAATTGGCACCCACTGAGAATATCATAGATTTAGACTTTTAAAAGTTAAGTTAAGCTATTAAAAAAGCTAGTACTCTATTACATGTTATATTTTATTAGCTCTAGGAGGTAGCCTTAGGTAACAGGTGCTAGGCTTGAAGCCTAAATTATTTATTACTAGGGAGATCTTCAGAGACGTTATTAATAAACTCTCCACATACTATGAGGTTGAAGTCTGGGATAGATTCAGGGAGCCCCCATACGAGATTCTCTCAGAGAAAGCTAGAGTGTCAGATGCCTTATTCACTCTGTTAACTGATAGGATTGACTGTAACCTCTTAAAACACTCTCCTAGGCTTAGAATAGTTGCTCAGATGGCTGTAGGATTTGATAATATTGATGTTAAGTGTGCTACAGACCTCGGGATATACGTTACTAATACTCCAGGAGTACTCACAGAAGCTACAGCTGAGCATACCTGGGCTTTAATACTATCACTTGCCAGGAGGATTATAGAAGCTGATTATTTCACTAGATGGGGCGAATGGTTTAGATCGGGGACAGCATGGCACCCCACAATGCTCCTAGGGGTAGAGCTCCAGGGTAAAACACTCGGGATATTAGGGTTAGGGAGGATTGGTAGTAGAGTTGCAGAGATAGCTAAAGCATTCAATATGAGAATAATATACTATGATGTAGTGAGGAGAAGAGACTTAGAAGAGAAGCTAGGATTAGAGTATGTAGAGTTAGATAAGCTAATAGAAGAATCAGATATAATATCAATACATACCCCCCTAACGCCTGAGACAAGACATTTAATAAATGAGGATAGACTTAAGAGAATGAAGAGAACAGCACTACTAGTAAATACAGCTAGAGGAGCAGTAGTAGATACTGAGGCACTAGTAAAAGCTTTAAGAGAAGGATGGATAGCTGGAGCAGCCCTAGACGTATATGAGCAGGAGCCATTAAACCCAAACCACCCAATATCAGCATTTAAAAACGTAATACTAACACCGCATATAGCAAGCGCTACGCTAGATACAAGACGTAAGATGGCAGAGCTAACAGCAGAAAACCTAATAGCATTCTATGAAGGTAGAATACCGCCAACACTAGTTAACACTGAGGTAGTAAATAAGAAAAAACCAGGATTTATGAGCTAGTATAAATGTAGATTATCTATACTATTTTCTCCTTAATACTATTATTGTATAGGTTGCTATTCCAAGCCCTACTAGCCCTATGATTATAGCTGCTAATGTTCCTAGTCTTGTTTTTGAGTGTGCTTCACTTAGCGAGCTTATATCACTACTAAGCTTAATATTGGTCCTTGTTAGGTCATCTCTTAGGGCTCCTATCTGTTCTCTTAGGAATGCTATCTGGCCTCTTAGTAATACTGATTCTTCTTCTAGTTTCCTAATCCTACTTGCCTCTTCTGATATCCTCTGGGTTAATGTCTCATTTACTCTCCCTAGGCTTACGCTTAGGGTTTCTAAGTCTCTCCTAGTTGATGCTAGGTTATCTTGTAATGTTTTAAGCGTTGAGTCTAGTATATTGAGAGTATTATTTAGCCTAGTAATATCCTCCTTGCGTTGTTGGGATTCTCTAGCTAAATCTAGTCTTAGAGATTCTAGTGATAGCTTTAGAGTATTTAGTGTAGACTCTAATATTGTAATCTTATCTGAGATTACTGAGAGCTTCTCTAAAACACTCTCTACACTAGTTGTTAGTGTTGGAGCTCCTATGACTAGCTTATAATCTACATTTATTGGCCACGCGAATGAGAAGAGTATCGAGGAGCTTATAGTGTAGATACCGGCCTCTCCTAAGATATAGCCTACAGTATTAGTGAATGAGGTGTAGTATCCTGATGGTGTCGTTATAGTTACTGAAACCATGCCTGGAGCTCCTGGAGCAGAGATTGTAGATATTGATAGAGGCTCTAGTAATGGCTTACTAACATCTACATATAAGGTCACTACATCCCACACATCTCTACTTCCAATCCTCAACTTAAACTCGCTTAAGAACCTCAACTTATCGAGACTAACCTCTAACGGGACTACGATAACTAGAGGAATCCTATAGAGGTTACCAGTCTCAACAATCCAAAACTCTATGTAGCCAGCATATACTCCAGGGCTTAACCTAGTAATCTCTACCGGTATGCTCACATAGTCTCCCGGACTAATACTATATAATCTCTCAGCTACTCTAATAGTATGGCTATAATCTTGAAAAGTATATATATCATGTAATCTTACTCGAGTAGGTGAAGATGCTAAAGTCAAATTCTTCTCGATTAAGTTCCTAGCAATAACATCAAATCTAAGCCTATCACCCTTATAGACTATGTGGCCTATAGGTTTATTATTGATTCTAAGCTCAACTTCAGCAGTTAAAGCTGAGTATACGTTAATCAGCCCACCACCCTGATCTACAGGTGTAATTACTGGCGGCTCCGGCACATATGGTCTATAGTATTCCTTAATCCAATCTGGTAGGAGCCAGAATGCATCTACACTCTGAGGCTTAACATCTCTAGCAGTCTGTACTAAGACAGTCTTAACCAGCTCAGGATCCCACTTAACACCTCTAGACTTATAATAATTAATGAGTATGGCTGAAGCTCCTGAAACAAATGGTGTTGCCATCGAAGTCCCACTTAGGTAGCTTGCAGGCTCCCCAGTATATACTAGTAGTGTTGGTATTGATGAGTATATATACACTCCTGGGGCTACAACATGTGGTAGTATTACTCCTAGTGGTCCTGGACCTTTAGAGCTAAACCATGCTAGAATATCATCGCTAGGATCAACTGTACCCATATGGCTTGATGCTCCAACACATATAACACCCTCAGCTAAGCATAGCGCATTAACTAGGTTAAGCCCATACATGTTACCAGCAGCCACAACGACAACCTTACCAGCTCTAACAGCCCCCTCTAATACTTTAATTAATGGGATCTCAACTATACCCTTACTTATAGCATATTGAACCTCTGGAGGCACTACAAACCCTAAGCTTAAGCTTAAAACATCAGCCTCATCTCCAGTATTAGGCTCCCCATCTGGGCCTAGTAATGCTAACTCAACACCCCTTATCACAATTGACTCAAACGTACTAAAACATCCTATGAATATGCCATCTATCATCTCAGGGAAAACTATTATATCATATATTTCTACTCCAGGAGCTACCCCAGGATTAGCTTTATTCTGACTTGCTACAATACCCGCAACATGGGTTCCATGAATGCCTCCAGTATGATAGCCCATCCTAAAACCACAGTAGTCTACGACTCCGGTCCCAGTAGCATCAACCTCCCAGGATACTACACTAGAGCCATCAACTCTCGTAAGCCATGGATGCCTATTCTCTATACCAGTATCTATAATAGCAACCCTAACACCGCTACCATTAAAACCAGATTCCCAAGCCCTAGGAGCCCCAATAGACGGAGTACCAGCATTTAGGTACGGCTTAATATCATCTCCTACAGGTAGACTAACAGGATTCACAAGATAAACTACTCTATCCTCAAAAACCCTAAACCCCATAGACCTAAGCTTTAGCACTAAGTCAGCACTACCCTCAACAACAAAACCATTAATAACACTAAAAACACTAGAAACTACACCACCATAAGCCTTAATAACACCCCAAGCATCATTAACAGAACCCAAAACAATAAACCTACCACTGCTAGCAGAAAAAGAATGATAAGGGGAAGAACTCCTACCAAAAACATCAACAACACCAGAAAACGCCGGCAAAGACACACTAGCTAGCAATAACGCACAAATAAAAACAACTAGAACAATCCTATAATTCATACAAAACACCTAACCAAATATAACACACAAAAAGGGAAAACTAATAAATACATCCTATACAAATAAGGGAAAACAATCATCAAGGATATAAACCCCAACACACTAAAATACAGTTGGAGCGGCCGTCGTCTAGCCTGGACTAGGACGCCGGCCTCCCAAGCCGGCGATCCCGGGTTCAAATCCCGGCGGCCGCACCAAAACTATAACCTTCTATTCCCTTCCCCTCCTATTCCCATTAAGGAAGTACTTTAGGCTCTTTCTTAATCTTTTTATTCACCCTTTAGGGAGGATAATACTATTCATAATTTAAACATTTAATCTCATCATTTTGTCGGGTTTAGTTTTCACCCGGAGAATTTGAGACTATCTTACTATACCGGGCTTGGTAATTTTGATAGCTCTCACTAATCAAATAGATATTTAAGGTTTTGTTTAGTCCGTAAGAATATTAGGTTATGGTTACTAGTTTTTATTTTGGTGGATTGGTTTGACTATTCGGATTGTTGATGCTACTCCTGATTTTTCTGGGTTTAGCTCTGTTTATTTAGTTTCTGGTGAGCGTAGCTCTGCTCTCATTGATTCTGGTCCTTCTAATGGTTGGCGTAAGGTTTTTGATTATGTGAAGAGTTTAGGTGTTAAAGTTGATTATATTATTCTAACTCATGTCCATATTGATCATGGCGGTGCTTCTGGCTTATTGTCTAGAGAGCTTGACTCTATTGTTATTGTTCATCCTAGGGGTGCTAGGCATATTATTGATCCAAGTGTCTTATGGGAGCAGTCTAAGCAGGCTTTGGGGCCTGTGGCTGATTATTATGGTAAGCCTACTCCTGTTGAGGAGAGTAGGGTTAGAGTTGCCAGTGATGGCGACATTATCGATCTAGGTGGTGTTAGGCTTAAGCTAATATTTACTCCTGGTCATGCTAGCCACCACTTGAGTGTATACGTTGAGAATGAGGGCTTAATGTTTACAGGTGACTCTGCCGGTGTATTTGTTGATTTAAGTGTTAGAGTTCCAACAACTCCTCCACCATTTAAGCCTAAGCTATACCTTGAGAGTATTGAGAAAATGATTAGAGAGAATCCTAGGAGAGTAGCATTAGCACACTATGGGCTAGTAGATATTGGTGTCGAGTACCTTAAGTGGCATGCTAGAGAGATCACATTATGGCTAGATGAAATTTCTAGGATGATATCAGGAGGCTTGACAGACCCTATAGAGATTGCTGAGAGGCTAGCAGGTAAACTAGAGAATGCTAGAATAGCTAGGAGCTCTAGAATAGCACACTTATACTATAATACTATAGTTGGATTAACAAGAGCAGTATTAGATGGTGAGTGGTCATAGCTTAAATTGTTGATCTAAGCCTACCTCCACTCTTTAGAGCATCCTGGTTTCTAACCCATCTCATCATAAACTTCTTATAACAGTCCCTACCACAGAATACCCATGGAGTGCTGTTGACGCAGCATGTCTTAACTATTACTGGCTCACCTCTAAGTATTCTACCACAGTTAGTACACCTAATAGCTACCATAGTACTACTCTTTAGCTGGAATGGCAACCTCCTCACCTCTAAGATACTAGCTATAATCTCTGCTACCCTCTTACCACTCATAATCATTCCGCCAAATATTGGGCCCATCCTAGGTAGCCCGTAGACTGTGCAGGAGGCTATACCAGTAACGTAAAGTCCTGGGGCTACTCTACCAGCATGCTCTACTACAAGCTTCTCAGATAACTCAGAATAATTAGATTTCTCACCAGCAATAGTTATGCCAAGCTCTGGAATCTTCCTAGCAACTACAGATATAATCTCAGCGTCATGCCCAGTAGCATCAACTACAGCTTTAGCCATAGTGTATAGAGGATCTACATGCATCCCACTCATCTGTATAGGAGTCCATATCCACAATACACCTGTTACTCGTGGAGGATCAACCCTATATATAACATCATCAACATGGACTCCGAGGAGTATTCGAGCACCAGCCTCAATAGCATTTATATGCAAGCTTAGCTATAAGCTCTGAGGGATCAACAACATAGACACCATAATCAGTCTTAATATACCTAACATTAAAATCATTAAGAATAGGTAGAGCCTCCTCCTGGAAAGCTATCCTAGGGAACATATTACCACCAGGCCCAATACCACCACCAAAAGAGAATCTACGCTCAAGAACAACAACCCTAAAACCACTCTTAGCAAAATAATAAGATGCAGTCAACCCTGAAGGACCAGCACCAACGATAGCAACATCAACCTAGGAATCTCATCTAAATCTCTCATAGCAACTCTAATAACAGCCCTCCCAATACTACTCTCCCTAAGCATTAAGGGACACCGAATAGGACACCAATAGATTAGAAGTTATAATTCTATGTATAACCCGGTTATAAATAAAGTAGGTCCAAATAATCACATAGCTAATATAATATATGATTTATAACCTCTCATACCGGGGGTAAGTATGTTAGAGACTATTTTAGTAAAAGCTAAACCTATACTTTAACATAATACCTCATAAATGAAAATCTCTAAAAAGTTTTTAAATATCTAGATTCTGAAGCCTTACAAGAACTCTATGAGAACATGTCTATATTGGTATTTCTTCGATGTACTCATATAGCTTCATAAGATCTCCTATTAGGTTTTTAGTATAATTATGCCTAGGGTTCTCTATGATCTCACTTGATGGACCCTCTTCAACTATTCTACCTTTATGCATTACAGCTATTCTATCACTTAAGTACCTAACTACTGCTATGTCATGTGATATAAGTATGTATGTTAAGTCATATTCTTTCTTAAGCTCCCTAAGTAGCTCAAGTATTTGAGCTTGAACTGATACGTCTAAGGCTGATGTGGGTTCATCTAATATTAAGACTTTAGGTTCTGTAGCTAGAGCCCTAGCTATGGCTACTCTCTGAGCTTGACCTCCGCTTAGCTCTATTGGATACCTGTCTAGTATATCCTCTCTTAAGCCAACAGTCTTCATGAACTCGATGAGTCTTTCTTCTCCACCTTTACTCCACTTCCCAGAGGCTCTCAAAACATCTTTTAATATACTTCTAACTTTCATGATGGGATTTAGGGACGTGTGAGGGTTCTGGAAGACCATCTGGACACTCCTACGATACTCTATATAGTCTTCACCTTTAAGGCTATAAATATCACGTCCTCTATATAATATTCTCCCACTATTAGGTTTTATAATGCCCGCTAAGCACCTTGCTAGGGTAGATTTACCTGAACCTGATTCTCCCACTATTCCAAGAGATTCTCCTCTCATAATCCTTAATGTTACATTATCTAGAGCCTTAATAGAGTAGAGCGGCTTACCTAGTAAACCTCTCTTTATGACATAGTTGACGCTAACATTTAAAGCTTCAA
>JAUQQR010000066.1 GCA_030549835.1 Thermoproteota archaeon | reverse complement strand
TACCAGCCGAAAGGGTATATTACTGTAGATGTTAATGAGAATAGTGTCGCTGCCCTAATTTATGGTAGAGTTTACATCTTCGAAGCTAATATACGGGAGATTACATTTAGGATACTGTTATAGGAGGAAGAGCATCTAGGAAATGTATGATAAGCTCTATGGAGTTAGATGTAGGGTTAAGAGGAATATTATGAGAAGGCTTAATGAGGGAGATAAGAAGAGTGATATTAGGTGGAAGATTGCTAATATTATTGTTAGAGAAGCTGCTAAGCGTGAATATGTCATCGTTATGGAGAAGCTTGGGAAAAGATCTGCTGAAAACATGATAGAGAGTGTTAAGGATAAACAGTTTAGACATAGGATCTATCAGGCATCTCTCAAGGGAGTTCAGAGAGCTATAGATGAGAAGGAGAGAGCACGGTGCCCCAGCACTATACAAAGAACCGAAGAACATCTCAAAAACATGTCCACTACATAAAGCCAAGATCATCGAGAATAGGAACATGTAGTGCTGGCGGTGAGAAATGGCATAGAGAGGTTGCTGCAAGCTACAACCTACACCTAAGAGTCCTGGGTGGCGATGGGAACATGCTCCAAGCCGTCCAGAGCTAAACTTAGATGAGAGCCCCGGTGCCGTGGGCTCGACAGACGCCTATGAGCCTACGCGGATACTTAGATCAGCGTGGGCGAGGTGGAAGTCCCTAGATGGAACATCTATGGACAAACGGTTTTAAGGTATTCCTAGTTAGAGGTCATTGTGTGGGGGTAGAGTCCTAGGATGGTATTTGGATTGTATTTGAGGCTTCCAGATAAAGTTAGGGTTGACTTCACTCCTCCCTGGGGTCCTGTCTTTTCGGGGGCTCTTAGTATTAGTGGTTGGGTTAATGGTCTGGTCTGTGTTGGTGATTATGTGTCTAGGCTTTGTTTAGAGTCTAGTATTGGTAATCTCATACTTGTATTTGACGGTGTTACTAGGAGGAGTGATTTGTTAGAGCCTCTAGGTGTTCCAAGTGGTTTTAGCTTCTATAGGGTTTCTAATATTAGGGGTACTATTTCTCTTGAGGCTTACGCGTTGATATGTGGGCTCTTGAGTAGAGACACTGTTAGAGCTGCTATTCTAGTTGATGGTGAGGAAGATATGCTAGCTCTTCCTGCTATAGCTTGTCTTAAGCCTGGTTGGGCTGTAGTCTATGGTATCCCTGGGGTTGGTGCCTGTATTGTAGAGTATGAGCTACTAGCTTCTAGGATAGCTCAGATTAGGCTGTTACAATTAGTGATCTAACTGGTTTTAGTATGAGCTCATAGAATGGATCCCCCTCTCTAAGCTCGCTATAGCTATGTGGGGGGTTCCAGCCTGGTAATATTCTCCTAATGCTCTCTAACTTCACACTTAGAGGATACCTCCTAGGATTTAAGACCTCTACTGCCATAGCCTTCCTAGAACCTTCAATATACTTCCATGCCTCCTCCGTTATACCATAGTCTCCACTAGATACTAGACTCCATATCTTCTCAGGGCTACCAATGTATACTCTACCAGCTATGAATTCTCCAACAATACTCTGAATACTACCACTAACGTATATCACTATTACCGACCCCTCACTTATAGGCTCTAAGCCATCTAGCCTCCTAAGCTCAAATTTCTTAGTATAGTCTAAGATCGCATTAGCGTATCTAGGCCTAATACTCATTATGTAAATACTACCCAATACTTAAACCTCAAAACTCAAATTTTGTAGTATCTGGTCTGGTGGTATCTTATATGCTTTAGATGATAGTATGAATAATATATCATCAACTTCAAGCCTTAACAGTATGAGGCTAGATACTAGAAATGCTGGGTTAAACGGGTAACCTGACATTACATGTATAGCATTCCGCCTTAATGCTAGTCTTGAGCTCTTCCTACTAGAAGATAGTATGTCTTGCATAGTCTTACCCTCAATCTTAATATCTCTTAATACCCCTTTAAGTTCTCCAGCTAGGCTTAATGGGTCAGCTTCTCTCTCATAAACACTCCTAATAGATTCTAGGGAGAAATCACAAATTCTAATCCCAGCCCAGAGTGTTTCTAGGAGCTTAACAGGTATATCTAGGTTTTTAGCTAGTATAAGTGATGATAGTATCTTATCTTCTAAATGTGGGCATAGGAGATTCTCTAAGCCTCTACGCTTAGCTCCACTAAGCTTACTTATATGGCTATAGTGTAGTTTTACTATAAGTAATGGTATAGCCCATATTATTGGTAAGCCTACTTTAACCTCTCTTATAACCCTCAAAGCATCATTAACATAGCTTGAAGCCCAGGTTCTAGCCGCTAACTCTCCAATCTTCTGATATGACGTTAAAGCCTCAGGATCCTTAACTATAATTGATGTTAGTGTACCCTCATAGAGAGTTGACGGTAGCCTCTCATCTAGAGGCCTCCCAGAGTATGCTCTCTGCATAACTACTAGTAAGTCTCTTAAATCCTCCTCTCTCTCCATAGCCATAACAGAGTCTATAGCCTCCCCAGGTGTAAACCTAGCCATATACCTAACTGTCTTGAAGTAGCTACTCCATAGAGCTGTGAGAGCCTGTGTTAGAGTTTTAGACTCGCTAAGCCCAGTATATATGGATTCTCTAAGAGCTAGGAGAGCTTCCCCTAAGTCACTTGCTAGGGCAGCCTCCCTAATAACATCTAGTCTTAGGAGCCTAGACTTTATGGCTCTCGCTACTACAATACTTTCAGCATAATCCCATGGTCTAGCCAATCTTAGACTTCACCTAGAATCTTCTTAATCTCCTCAACAACGCTATCTACAGCCTTACCGAAGTTAGCTCTAGCCTTAGAATCTATAATCCTAAGCTCCTCCTCAACCCTCCTAGAATACTCTTGCCTAAGCTTCTCAGATATAAGCGAAGCCTCACTCCTAAGATCAGATACTATACTATTCAAGACATTATTAATATCCGCCTCAAATTCTCTAATAAGCACATCACTAAACTTAACAAGCTCATTAGATAAATATGTAGCCTCATCATAAGCCTTCCTAAGCTCAACCTCAAACCAGCTAATAGCCTCAGCAAGCTTAGCAACAGGCCCCTTAGAACCCATAAAACATACCCTAGGAAAGAATGTCTTCTCTATAAAAGGTAAAAGTTTTTATGCTGTTTTAGCTACTATTAGAATCAAGATAGGTATTGAAC
>JAUQQR010000027.1 GCA_030549835.1 Thermoproteota archaeon | reverse complement strand
GAAGGGGGCTCACATCTAGTTTTAGCCCTAGGAAGCTTAACACAATGCTCCCATCACTACTCAGAACTCATCTTAGAATTAGGCAAGGAAATCAAGGCTGTAAACATTTCCTCGAAAAATTAAGAAGGAATAAGCTACATACTGGTTATTCTGAGAATTTCGCAAACCTCCATAGTATAATAATACCTCTCTAAACATCCAATACCAACATAAAAACCTAACCACTAAAACAGCTGTCACACCCTAAAGGGTATAGAGAGAAGGGAGTAAAAAGAGTAGGGGATTGGAGGGGTATAGTTAGGTTAGCTCCTCTTAAGGTGTCTATTATTCATTAATCTATGGGAGGTGTTCTTTAGATTTGAGTTTAAAGCTTGAGTCTAGAGAGTTAGGTTTATGTCCTAAATGTACTGCGCCTCTTGAGTTTACATATACTTTAACCGGGCCTGAGGGCGGTGATAGTATTACGGTGAGTCTTATAGCTGAGTGTGGTATATGCGGATATAGGGAGTCTAGGAGCTTAGTATTCCCGCTGACTGCCCTATATACTATAAGACATTTATTCCAGCCTACAGTGAAGATTTTTATAGAGAGAGTTAGGTTAGCTTATGAGCTTAAGAGGATTGAAGAACTTAAGGTCACCTTAGGAGCTGAAGCTTGACAAAGTGGAGTCTAAGATGTGAAGAGTGTAGTAGAGAGTGGAGTCTAGATGTCAGCTTTGACCTGTCAGATTTTAAGAAGCTATACTATTATTGTAGGAAGTGTAGGAAGAATACATATCATATAATCTTAGGAAAAGTAGAGGATTAAGAACGTAGCTCAATAAATAGTTCCAATGTGGAGTGACTATGGAACAAACTAGGTATTTAAGCATTAAACCCTCTAGGATACATAGTTACTAATTGGAGGTGAGGACTCTTAGCTGAGAGGGAGAAGAGGAAAGATTTAACAGATCTACCTGGAGTAGGCCCTGCTACAGCACAGAAGCTAATAGATGCTGGGTATACTACAATAGAGGCAATAGCTGTAGCTACTCCACATGAGCTCTCAGCTGCAACAAACCTACCGCTATCAACTGTACAGAAGATAATAGAGGCTGCTAGAGAAGCCCTAGACATAAAGTTTAAGACAGCATTGGAGGTTAAGAGAGAGAGGTTTAAGGCAAAGAAGATAACAACTGGTAGTAAGAGTTTAGATGAGTTATTAGGGGGAGGAGTAGAGACTAAGACAATAACAGAGTTCTTTGGAGAATACGGTACAGGTAAGACTCAGATATGCCACCAGCTAGCTGTTAACGTCCAACTACCAGAGGATAAGGGTGGATTAGAGGCTAAAGCAGTATACATAGATACTGAGGGTACTTTTAGGTGGGAGAGAATTGATCAGATGAGTAGGGCTCTAGGCCTAGATCCTGATAAGGTTATGGAGAATATATACTGGATTAGAGCTATTAATAGCCACCACCAGATGGCTGTTGTTGAGAAACTTTTCGATATGATGGCTAGAGATAATATCAGGGTTGTTATAGTAGACTCTCTAACAGGACACTTTAGGGCTGAATTCCCAGGTAGAGAGAATCTTGCTCTTAGACAACAACTACTTAATAGGCACTTACACCAGCTTATGAGACTAGCTGAGATATATGATGCAGCAGCTATAGTTACAAATCAGGTTATGGCTAGACCCGATATGTTCTTTGGAGATCCTACTGCAGCTGTAGGAGGTCACGTAGTCGGCCACGCTCCTGGAGTAAGAGTTCAGCTTAGAAAGAGTAGGGGTAATAAGAGGATTGCTAGAGTTGTAGATGCCCCCCATATTCCTGAAGGTGAGACTGTATTTGCTATAACAGAGTATGGTATTAGAGATTCTGAAGGCTAGTTAGAGGTTAATATTTTGAATGAATTACTAAAGTTGATACCATTACTATACGCTACCATAGCCTTAGCCTATACAGGGTTTCTAGATTTTAAGTCTAGAGAAGTAGACCCTAAACTATGGCTAATATTCCTAGTTCCAGGTATCCCCATATCTATTCTATTCAATTACTACCTAGGAGACTCTATACTATCTCTACTATCACTCACATTATCAATACCTATAGTAGCCTTAACATATATCATGTATAGGCTGTGCATGATAGGTGGAGCTGATGTCTTAGCATTAGCATTTATTAGCATCATAGCCCCATATACGCCTGGCTCAATACTGCCTACACTATATGCTACAATATTATATTCTATAACCCCAGCACTCTTCTACCAGCTATACTCAAATATGAAAGTCTGTAGAGTAACTAGTATTAAATGTATGCTATCATTAAAACATAGTATAGAAGCAGAGAGGCTATTAAAGGATCCAAGCTTCAAGTGGTGGCTTATAGACTATAGCGGGGGATGCAGTATTGATGAAGATAAAGAAACTATAATAGCTAAAGCATCAGGAGGAAACTTAAAAACTATTCTACAAGCCTCGCCGGGGCACCCCTACGTAGCGCATCTAAGCATAGGCTTAATACTAGCGATTATACTAAGAGACTACCCCATAAAAGTTCTTATAGAAGCTCTACTATTATAGCCATAGAGGCTCGCGTGGGATCCGTGAATCTAGATAATGTTATATTCTCAGAGTATACTTTTAGCAAGGAGATCTTAGACTTAGCCTTAAGGTACGGGTATGAGCCTGATATTATGTACCGGTATGTTGAGATTCTAGGATTTGAAGGAGCTGAAATGCTAGTCAACTCAAATAATACCCCACTACCTGAGACGTTTAGATGTAATGATTACCTGATAGACTGTAATGTTTTAGTGAAGAGGCTTGAGAGTAAGGGTTTTAAACTTGAGAAGCTACAGCTAGCGCCTCACGGTTTTAGAGTCCTCTACGAGCCTATACCTATAGGTGCTACTCATGAGTACCTACTAGGTTACTACTATATACAGGATCCCGGATCTATGCTTGTGGTCTACATATTAGAGCCTGAGCCGGGAGAGCTCATATTAGACATGGCTGCGGCCCCTGGAGGTAAAGCTACTCAGATACTACAGCTAACAAGAGATAAGGCTAGACTAGTAGCTGTAGATATTTCTAGGAGGCGTCTAAGAGCATTAAGATCTCATATGCAGAGAATGGGGTTTACCAACTACCTAATAGTTAAAGCTAACTCTAGAATGTTACCAGAGGATTTAAAATATGATAGAGTACTCTTAGATGCCCCAAGCTCTGGAGAGGGTATCATAAGAAAAGATCCTAAGAGGAAGATGAGAGGGAGGAGGGAGGATATCAAGAGAATACATGAGCTACAGTATTCTCTCCTAATGAAGGCATATAGGCTTACGAGAGAGGATGGGGTTATAGTCTATGCAGCATGCTCGACAGCAGTTGAGGAGGGAGAGTATGTTATAAATAAGCTCCTAGAATCAACTAGTAATATCTACGTCGAGAAACCAAAGATAGAAGGATTATCAAGCGGTATTACAAGCTATAGAGGAGTAGAGTTTAATAGCGAGGTAAGTAAATGCTCTAGGCTATGGCCACATATACATGGAACAGAAGGATTTTTTATATGCAGGCTTAGAGTGAGTAGGAGGTAGTCTATGAGTAAGCCTAGGTTGAGAGAACTTAGAGATGAAGAGTATAGAGTACTTGAAGAGTTTGCTGAAAAACTAGGCCTAAAACTTAGTGATATAGCATCTAACCCTATGGCTTTAGAGGTGCCGAGAGCAAAATATATAGACTTATTCGATGTACCGGCCGAGATACACCTGATACTTAGATACTTCGATACACACTACTCAGCCGGTCTATACATAGGATACATAGAGGGGAATATGTTAAAACCAGGACTACAGTTAGCTAGGAAGCTGGCTGTTAAATGTAGTAGAGAAATTAAGTGTATAAAGCTTACATGGAGTGGGGAAAAGAAATTCCTATACGGTCGTATAGTTAGAGGAGAAGAGGATATAATAGAGTGGGTTGAGGGACTTAGGGTAGTAATAAATCCACTAGGAGAACCGCTAGGATGGGGTGAGGGAATAGAAAAAGCTAATATAAAGATAGTAAAACCAGTAAGAGACCTAGGATGGTATCTAAGAAGAGGAGGGTAAATTAGTAGATATAGTGAACTAATAGTGGGATTAATACTCACCTCAGGTGAGTTTACCTTAAAAACCTATATTAGCAACCCTATGACATGAATAAGAGGTGAGATAGAGTGAGTACAGGAAAATACCTACTAGCTATAGGATTAGCGCTATTAGTACTAGCTACTATAGGAATAGGAGTAACAGCAGCCAACACAATGTTCAACACTCTAGCTACGAGCTGGATTAACTATAATGGAATGATGAGAGGCAGTCATGGTTGCTACATGGGAGGCTCAATGGATGGAATGATGGGAATGCGTCATTATGATTACGAGCACCGTGATTATGGGATGATGAAGCGTTATGATAAGGATAAATTTGTAGCATTTGCTAATGCGATTAAAATAAGCGGTACTATAACTAGTATAAATGTTACTAACCATACATTTACAGTTACTACAGATGATGGTAAAATCTATACTGTTAAAGTCAAGAAGACATATGTTAGGGTTAATGATGGTGTCCTAGTATTCGGTGGCTGGATATTCCACAATTTAGACGTAGGAGACGATGTTACTATTACCGGCTTAGGCAAGAATAGTGTTTTAGTAGCTTTATCAATAACTTGGAATAACTACACCTTCCAGCTCCCAGCATATTATGAGTACCTACAGCATAAGGGTTAATATTAGGTAGAAGGTAGATAGTAATTTGTTTAATTCTTTTTTCTATCTTTATACTTACTATAGGGGTAGCTTAGAGTGGTAAGTAGATTTTTAGAGTATATTGGTGTATTAGGCTTTCCACTCCTAGTCTTTACTCTATCTCTAATCTTTTACCCTGTTGAGTCTTTAGAAGCTAGTTTTGCAAGTGAGAGTGCTCTTGGAGAAGGTTTTTCTAGGGTTTTCCCTAGTTATATTAACTTCCTCGTACCGGCATCAAACTATGGCGGGTGGGTTACAGGCTACGGGCGTGTTATTGAATATAAGGGAGGATTAATTTATAACCAACCATCAATAATACTTACAGTTGAAACTAATGGTAAGCATGTTAAGGTAATAATAATTAATCCAGTAGGTGAAAGTAGTGCAATCATTAACCTAACAGGGGCTAATATAATGTTCCATGGACCTGTAATTAATGTAAAAGGAGATAGGGTTGTATTAGCTAGGGTTATAGTAGTAGGGCACCCCATGATAGATCATTACATGCACCATACTATGATGTGCGTTCATAAAGAGAAAGAACATGAAAAATGTATGGAGATGATGGAAAAATATAGAGAGTATATGAAAAGGGGTAGAGATTAGCTTTTACTTCTAAAACACTTAACCATCGACATAAATCCTTTGATGACTATAGCCATCTCAGGGCTTCTAACAAGTCTAAGTAACTCTATTAAGCCTAAGCCCTTATCTACTCTTGAAGCTTCTTCAAGAGCCTTATCAACACATTTAGGTGTAGCTTCCGCCGCCTTCATTAAAGTTGCGTGATTGAATAATGATAACATGTATACTAGCATCATAGCATTACCTACAGCTTTCATAAACTCAGCTCTAGCTATAGCATTAAATGTCTCATCTGAGACTTCTAGTAAGCCCTCTATTCCTGCTAGAGACCCTGACTCTTTTAGCATCTTAGATACCTTAATGAACTCTAGTATTGAGTCTGCATTATCAGATAACTCTCTCAATACAAGCGCTATTTTCTTTACATCTACTTCTCTAAGTACTTCCTCAATCTCAACTACATCTTCTTCCCTCATATTCTCAATTACTGAGAATAGGGATTCCCACTTAGACTTCCCACTCATGCCGAGACACCTCCCACTACTTAGAACCACTTGTCAAGCCAGTATCTCTCAAAAGCATATTTAACAGCTCTAAAAGCTCTCATTCCACCTAGCATAACACAGTCTGGGTATGCGTCTTCTAGTATTCTCTTAGTGAAGTCACAGTAGACAGCAGCACCTACATACCCCATATCCATTACGCAGACTCCACTCATATTATAGTGCTCCCCCATGTATGTGCCTTTAATGTCATCTATTATATTGCTAGCTACATACTCTGCCTGGAAGTGTGCAAACACACCAGCCATACCTATACCTAGGCTTGGGGCTATAACGTCTCCAATACCGTAGACATTATCGTAGCCTGGGAGTCTTAATGTCATCTTATCAATCTTCATATAGCCATAGGCTTGGGGGTTTGATAGATCAGAGTTTAATATAGGCTCTGGTGGAGTATGTGGAGGTACAGCTATGGCTATATCATACTTAATCTTCTCTCCACTCATAGTCTCAATATGTTTCTCTTTAAAGGCTTCAACCTCAGTTTTACCAATAAAGCCTATACCATACTGGTCCATAAACCTCTTAAAAGCTGCTGACATCATAGGCCCGAATGGCTCCATAGGAACACTCCAGAAGTGTATAACATTAACATCAACATCTCTACCATGCCCTCTCTGCTCTAAGAGATACTTAACCATAAATGCTGCCTCGAATGGTGCTGGAGGACACTTATAAGGCCATGACATAGTAGCTACTACAATAGACCCCTTCTTAAATCCTCTAAGAAGCTCTCTACACTTAAGAGCTCCATCTATAGTCCAGGGTGTACATACGTTAAACTCATAGCCCGGAGCTTTAGATACATCAGGTGTACTACCTAAAGCTACTACTAAATAATCATAGTCTAGCTTATCATTAGATGTTATGATAGAATGCTCTTCTGGCTTAATAGATTTAACTTCGTCAACTAGGACTCTTATACCCCTCTTCTCAAGTAACTTTAAAGGCCTCCTAATATCGTCGGGCTCCCTCTGACCAGTCATAATCCATAACTGGCTAGGCATGAAAACGTGGAAACCATGCTTATCAATAATAGTAATCTCAGCCTCTTCTCTACTAAGCCTCTTAGCTAAATTTGATGCAGCTACTACACCACCAGGACCTCCACCTAACACTAAGATCTTCTTAGGAGCCATAGGCTACACCTTGCTTCACAATAATTAGGTAAACCAAAATTTATATTTTATTGTATAAAATTTACTATTATTTTAAAGCTCTAGATCCACTTAGAGATCTCGGTGTATATATTGAGGAACTATGAGTTGTTTGCTAAACTCCTCGTAGACTATTGTACTGGAGTTAAGAGTAGAGATGAGGTCCTAGTTAGAGCCACATATGAAGCTTTCCCTCTTGTAAGAGAGGTTTATAAAGCTATTGTCGAGAGAGGAGCTTATCCTAGGCTAGTAGTCGAGGATGAGGAGCTCACTGAAGTATTCTATAGGTATGCCTCTAGAGAACTTTTAGAGTACCTATCACCTATAGATAAGTATATTATGGAGAATGTTAACGTATCTATTAGTATAATCTCCTCTACCCACGTTAAACCACTAGTAAGTATTGACCCTGAGAGGTTTAAGGTTAGGAGCTCTGCTCTGAGGCCTCTAACAGAGATATTTATGAGGAGAGATGGCGAGGGTAGTCTTAGATGGACTGTAACACTCTACCCTACGAGGGCTCTGGCTCAGGAAGCTGGCATGTCTATATTAGAGTATGAAGACTTCGTCTTTAAAGCCTTAAAATTACATACAAGTGATCCTATAGAAGCATGGGCTACCCAGGGGAGGCTTCAATCTAAGATAGCTGATATGCTAGCTAAGATATCAGAGCTTAGGATAATAGATGAAGATACAGATCTTATACTAAGAGTAGATAATAGGATATGGATAAACGATGATGGTAAGAAGAATATGCCTGGAGGAGAAGTATTCACAGGACCTCATGAGGATGCTACTGAGGGCTATATAACATTCACATACCCAGCAATATGGAGAGGATATGAGGTTGAAGGCGTAAGACTAGTATTTAAGAGAGGAGCCGTTATAGAAGCTAAAGCTATAAAGGGAGAAGAGTTCCTTAAGAAAATGCTTGATGTAGATGAAGGAGCCCGTAAACTAGGGGAGGCTGCATTCGGGTTAAACTATGATATAAAGAAGTATACGAAACAAATATTATTTGATGAGAAGATAGGTGGAACACTACACTTAGCACTCGGAGCCTCATACCCATCAAGTGGGGGGAGGAATGTATCAGCTATACACTGGGATATGGTTAAGGATATGAGTAAAGCTAAAGTCTATGGCGATAAAGACTTAATATACGAGAATGGGAGATTCCTACTAGACGTAATTTAACCGCAAACTATAAATATAAAAACCTTAAATAGCCTATTAGTATTAATACTCTATGGGTGGAGAGAGGAACCCGGACTATCTGAGCATCTGCTATGAAGAATCCTAGTCCATCTGACTAACTAGATCCCTTATAAAAGTTACACCTAGTATTTCTAGGCTTCTCCTCTATTCTCCTCTCTCAGAGTTAGGAGGTTATGGTGTTTATAGTGTCTATAGAATCTACTAATCAATCTCTTAGTTTAGGTATGGTGTTAAACTGGGAGTCTAAGCTTAAGCTTATACCATACCTTATAGCTGTATCTAGCGTTTTAGATTACGATGAGAAGCTCGAGATCTTAGACGCAATGGCTGATATTATAGATGAGGTAATAGAGAAGTATAAAGGCCCCCTCTATAGGGAGGCCTTAGAGGTTATAGGCTACCCCCTCGTAGATATATATGAGCTAGTAGAAGCATTAGGTGTAGATGGCTTAGAATCTATATTAGATTATGCTGAGAGTATACTTAACAATAACTCGGAAACTCTACCCGTGGAGGTAGAATTATACTCCGACTTAATGGGATGGGTTAAAGACCTTAAGAGCCTAAGTCCACAGATTATAGCTTACTCAATACTCTTATCACTTATAGCTAGCTTTAACAAAACACTAAACAATATTAGTAGAGTTAAGATTAACTAGTAATATATTAATTTTAAGAGATAAACTATATCATTTGGACCTAGCACAAACTAGGAATCAGATTAGGGGATGATGTGCGATGGGCAGGCTGATATGTGATGTTCCATTGTAGCACTGACCGTTCCCTAATATAGGAGGAGTATAGGTGAACCTATGCCTAGCTAGGGGGTTGAATTCTTTTAAATAGCGTGTTTATATAAAGGGATTATTATTTTCTGCCATTAATACGTGATTATACCATTATAGGCACTAGCTATATTAAGTAATTTTAGGGTAAGTGATGAACTTTCTAGATCCTCTTATATGTTATGAAGATTTAAATAATAAGAGTGTACTAGAAGTTATCGAGTTCTTTAACCGAGAACTTGATAGTTATCTAGGTAGTGATGTTAAGACCCATTATGATATTCTTCTTAGCTATGTTAAGAAACCTAGAGTTTATAGAGCTACACTAGTTAGAGATGGCGTTGTTGCTGCTTATAGAGGAGTAAGTGAGGATGTTATTCTTATTAGGGATAGTGGTGAGAGAGTTAAGCTATTCTCTCCTCCTGAGGGTAATATTATTGTAGAAGTATCTAGGGTTAGGGGATCCGATAGTATAGTAGCTATATATACTTCTATAGAGGGGTATGATGAAGGCAGAGTTTACCTACTAGATACTAGTAATGGTAATATTATACATACTATTGACGGTATTATTAGCGATGTAACCTTAGTTGGAGATAGGCTAGTCTATACTAGGAGCTATAGGTCAGTAAACCCGCCAGATGGGAGAGAAAAGCCTACAGATAGATTAGTAGAGCTCAAAGGAGGAGTTGAGAAGCTATTATGGGGATCTAATATTGTTGGAGCTGGTGAGAGTATAGATTTAAGAGTATCCCCTGATGGTAGGAGGGCTGCAGTAGTAGTTCACAGAGGCTGGGCTAGGTCTAGACTCTATATTGTAGACCTTGAGAGTATAACAGAGGAGCTAATAGAAGGTGGGGATTATATGATTAGGCTAGTAGGCTGGAGTAACGGGTTAGTCTATGTTAGGCTAAAGCCGAGTGGAGACGAGTTAGTAGTTAATAATAGATCTCTCCAATTTGATAGCCCACTAGAGTTCATTGAAGTAGGTAAAGATAAGCTATTAATAGTTGACATAGTCAATGCTAGGCATAGAGTATCTATTATGGATACTACTAGTGGAAATAAAACCGTTATATATGAGGGATCCTTCACAGTCCTGCAAACAGATAGCTATAATAATAGGTTTCTCCTAGTTAGGACAGGGCTTGACATACAGTATAGTATAGATGTAGTAGAGGATAATAGAGTTAAAGTTGTAGATGAAGGAGTTAAAGTAGATGATGTTAGCATAAGCGACTTCTGGGTCCAAAATGGAGATACTAAAGTCCACGGCTTCCTAGCCACTAAGAGATCTAAACTTAAAGGTGTCATACTCTACGGCTATGGAGGATTTGGTGTAAATAATACACCTAAATATTCTGCACTATTCCACCACTTAATGGATCTAGGCTATGGGATAGTAATAGCCAATATCCGCGGAGGCCGGGAGGAGGGGGAGGAGTGGCATAGGATGGGTATGTTGAAGAATAAACATAATACATTTAATGACTATGCTTCTATAGCTAGATTCTTTAAGAGTCTAGGTTTAAAGGTTATAGGTTATGGTATTAGTAACGGTGGGCTTACTGTAGCCTCAGTCTTGGTTAAATGGCCTGAGCTTCTAGATGCAGCTATTATAGGTTACCCTGTACTAGATATGATTAGATACCATAAGCTATATGTCGGTAAATACTGGATATCAGAGTATGGGGATCCAGAGGATCCAGATATGAGGGAATACTTATTAAGCTATAGCCCCTACCATAATATTCCTAGAGATAAGAGACTACCACCAGTACTAGTATATACTGGGTTACACGATAATAGAGTTCATCCAGCTCATGCTATTAAGTTTATTGTTAAAGCAAGATTACTAGGACACCCCGTATATCTTAGAGTAGAGACTAGAAGTGGTCATAGCGGAGCCCAAGTACCTATACAGGCTTTAGATGCAGCATATATTATTAGTTTTATAGAGAAAACTATGAGGGGAGAAGGCTAGAGTAGAGTGTTAAAGTTGAGCTATGAGAAGCTACTAGCTAGCGTACTCCATGAAATATTAAGGCATAAGGTTTCAGTAGATGTAGCCTTTAAGAGAGTATGCCGGGGAGTATGTGCTGAGAGCTTAGAGGAGAGAGAGCAACTCTATGATCTTACTAGAAGATTCGTAACAGATTATATTAAGCTCACATGCCTAGCCGGGAAAACCCTCAAGCCTAGTAAACTAGTTAAGCTATGGTTCTCAAATCCGGGCCTAGAAGTGGGAGAGCCTTACTGTAAACTCTCAGTTCCTAAATGGCTCTACGATAAGCTATCCTCACTTATTGGCACAGAGGAGGCTTATGAACTCCTAGAAGCTATGAATAATAGAGTATGGTGGCTTAGAGTAAACTTATTCAAGTCTAGCATAGAACAAGTAACTAGGAGTTTAGAGAACGAGGGCGTTATATTTGAGACTAGTAGAGAATACCCCTACATGATTAAAGTTATTAAAACACCTAAACCTGTAAGACTCCTAAGTGTAGTGAGAGAGTTTAAAGCAATACCACAGGATATAGCATCAGCAGCAGTAGTTGAGGCCCTTAACCCCCAACAGGGAGAAACAATAATTGATGCTTGCGCAGCGCCAGGAATTAAAACATCATTAGCAGCTATGATGGTTGAAGGTAGGATTAAGATATTAGCCTTAGATATAAGTTCTCGTAGGATAACGCAGATGAAATCTCTCATGAGGAAACTCAGAGTACCAGAGAATACTATAGAGTATAGAGTAGCAGACTCTAGATATATAAAAATAGATAGGGAGTATGATAAAGCACTAATAGACGCCCCATGTAGCAATACAGGAGCAATAGCTAAAGATCCAAGCCTAAGAGTAACACTAAAACCAGGGAAGATAAACTACTATAGTAGAATACAGAGAGAAATACTGGCAAATATAGCTAAACAAGTAAGAGTAATAGTATATGCTACATGCTCACTTATGCCCGAAGAAGGTGAAGAAATAGTACTACACATAACTAAAAGCCACGACATAGGAATAGAGAAGCCACAAGTAAAAATAT
The DNA here is from genome assembly GCA_030549835.1 of Thermoproteota archaeon. Lineage (GTDB taxonomy): Archaea > Thermoproteota > Thermoprotei_A > Sulfolobales > Acidilobaceae > DSZV01. The sequence goes on along the minus strand of JAUQQR010000027.1, from coordinate 7,182 downwards.
GTAATCCAAGCTATAAGAACTATAACATATCAGATATAACCTGTAGACTCTACCCACATATAAATGAAAGCGAGGGATTCTTCATAGCAAAACTAGCTAAATAAGCCTTAAGCGAGCATGAAGGAATACATATCTAGGAGATTCTAGAGCTCTCTAAAACAAAATATGTCATGTTATGGGCCCGGGGGGATTTGAACCCCCGACCACCCGGTTATGAGCCGGGCGCTCTACCGGGCTGAGCTACGGGCCCCCGTATATTTTGATTATTGGCTTAGGGTTTTTAATGTTTATGGTTTCTCTTATGCTCTCCAGCTTTTTAAGTATTCTCTTTGCTCTTCTGTTAGCTCATCTATCTCTATCTCCATTGTTTCTAGTTTTAGTCTTGCTACTAGCTCGTCTTGCTCTAATGGTACATCGTATAGTTTCTTCTCCATTTTCCTTCTATTATTCTTTATGTATAGTGTTGAGAGCGCTTGGTTTGAGAAGCTCATATCCATTACTTCGCTTGGGTGCCCCTCTGCTGCTACTAAGTTTACTAGTCTCCCCTCTGCTAGTAGGTATAGCTTCTTTCCGTTTATTAGTGTATACTCTTCTACATATTTTCTTACTCTCCTCTTAGCTATAGCTATTCTCTCTAGGTCTTCTACGCTAATCTCTACATTAAAGTGTCCTGCATTTGCTAGTATTGCTCCATCCTTCATTTGCATCATGTGCTCGGCTCTAATAATGTTCTTATTCCCAGTTGCTGTCACAAATATATCGCCTATTCTAGAGGCTTTAGCTATAGGCATAACATCGAATCCATCCATTACAGCTTCTAGGGCTTTTATAGGATCAACCTCTGTTACTATAACTCTAGCTCCTAACCCTTTAAGCCTCAGAGCTATACCTCTCCCAACCCACCCATAGCCTGCTACTACTGCTACTTTACCAGCTACTAGTATATTGGTTGCTCTAAGTATACCATCTATAGTACTCTGGCCTGTCCCATACCTGTTATCAAATAGGAACTTAGTCTTAGCATTATTAACTGCTATAACCGGGTATTTAAGCTTGCCTGAGGCCTCTAAGGCTCTAAGCCTAATAACTCCAGTTGTTGTCTCCTCAGTGCCACCCCATACGCTACTAGCAATACTAGGATGCTCTTCATGGAGTGTAACGTGGAGATCGGCACCATCATCCATTACTATATCTGGATTCTTTGAGGCAACAGTCCTAATAGCCCAAAAGTACTCATCACTACTCATGCCTCGCCACGCGTAGACATTAATACCCTCATCTACTAGAGCCGCCGCGACATCATCTTGTGTTGATAATGGGTTACATGGGGCTAGGTAAACCTCTGCACCCCAAGATTTAAGAGTCCTAACTAGTACTGCAGTCTCCTTCGTTACATGCAAGCTAGCAGATATCCTTACACCATTTAATGGCTTAGACTCAATATATCTCTCCCTAAGCTTAACGAGGACTGGCATATTCCTCTCTGCCCATAGAATACTAGTCTTACCCTCAGAGGCCAAACTTAAATCTTTAATCTTAAATTCAACCATATATTCTAACCCAAACTAGTAGAAGTTGGAAGAGCTAATAATTAAAATCTCTTAAATGAAAATCTAAAATGATGGTGTAAAATTTGGGTAGGAGAAAGAGGAGGAAGATTAGAATAAAAACAAGGAGAGTAATAAAGCCTCTAGCAAGATACTTCCAATGCCCTATATGTAGCTCTATGACACTAACCATAGACTTTGATAAGAGCGACCTTAAAGATAAGAAGGTAGCAGTAATAATGTGCGGGACATGTGGACTTAACTGTAGACTTGAAACTAGTAGCTTAGCTGAGAGAATAGATGTCTATAATAGGATTACTGATCTAGCTTATGATGGTAGACTAGAAGAGGAATGCATAAGAGAAGCTATAGAGGGCAGAGGAGAGTATGAGCTGGAAGGGGAGGGTATGGAAGAGTATATTAGAGAAGAGGAGGAAGAGTAGAATACACTTTACACTCATTGACCCAGACAAGACTAGCCCAGATGACGCTGAGAATATAGCTAGGATAGCTTTAAGTAGTGGATCAGACTATATTCTAGTAGGAGGAAGTCTAGGAGTATCTCCTGAGGGTACTGATGCAGTTATAACTGCTATTAAGAAGTATAATGTACCAGTAATAATATTCCCAGGTGCGTTAAATAATGTATCTCCTAGAGCTGATGCAGCGTTCTTCTTAAACATAATTAATAGTGATGACCCCTACTATCATAGCATAGCTCAAGTTCAGGGAGCTCTAATAGTCTTACACCATAACATAGAGCCTATACCTACATGCTACGTTATAGTAGGCTATGGTGGAACAGCAGGGTATATAGTTAGAGCCAGACCTATACCATACGAGAAGCCTGAGCTAGTAGCAGCTCATAGCCTAGCATGTGCTATGATGGGGTCTAAGATAATATATTTAGAGGCTGGGAGTGGAGCTCCAAAGTCTGTACCCCCAGAGGCTATAGTGTACTCTCGTAGGCTAATAGAGAAGGCTAGCTTAGATGTATTGATTATAGTTGGTGGTGGAGTTAGAAGCCCTGAAGCTGCCAGAATATTAGCACAAGCTGGTGCTGATGGGCTAGTAACTGGAACTATTGCTGAGGAGAACCCAGAGCTACTAGCCGATATCATAAGAGCCTTTAAGGGAGATTAAGATAAAAACTCGGAGTATCACCATCTATAGAAGGTTATAGTCTTGAGTAAAGAACTAGATAGGATAATTGATGAGCTAGTTAGAGATGCAGAGAGCATTATGTTATCAGATAATCCAAGTGAAGAGTTTATAATAATAGAGAAGAAGAGAGGTAACTACATCTTCATAGCCCCAGCATCTGGAGATAACGTAAGTATAGTAGAGATTAATAGTAGGAGATTAATAAAAGCTGAGACAACACTCCAGGAAACCATAGGAGAGTATGTTGAGAGTAATGGTATACTAACATTAGCCTGTGGACCTAGAGATAAACATGATGATTTCTATGCACACTCTTGGGATGTTAATAGGAGGGGGTTAAGAGTCTTCTATGGGTACTCTAAGGCTCACTATATATTACTAATTGCTAGAATATACTGGTGTCTAGACTTATGGGACCATGTAAGTATGATTTTATGGAGTTTCACTGATAGAGTAGATAGTAAGAGTGGGCTACCAATAAAACAGCTTAGAGGATTTATACTAAGTAGAAATAATAGACTATTTAACCTGCATAAGGTTAGTATAGAGGAGCTAATTGAAGCTCATAATACAGACTATAAGACTGGGAAATGGCTAGAGCCAGAGCCTGCTGTAGAGTACTGTTACGATTACAACTGTGTACCTAGCGAAAGTCTAGGGTAGTTTAGAGGTGTAGAGTATAATGGCTTCAAGTAAATATGGTCTAGAATGCCTCCAGGAAGCTATGAGGAATGCCTTCTATGAACGTGATAGTAACCGGGGTCTTTATGCTACTTTTACATGGCTAATAGAGGAGGTTGGAGAGCTCGCAGAGGCTCTTTTAAGTAATGATAAGAGTAAGATTGAAGAAGAGATAGCCGATGTAATAGCTTGGACTCTTAGTATAGCTAATCTTGTAGGAGTAGATGCTCTTACAGCCTTTAAAAAGAAGTATCATGTAGAACTCAGTAGTGTTGACTGTATGTAATACTTAATAGTTCTAGTTTTAAACTATATAGCTGGTGTATAGCTTGGCTTCAAAGAGGAAAAGGCAAGCTGGACCTATGAGTGCTGCTGGTCTTATATCCTACTATGAAGAGCTTGAGGGTAAAATTAAACTTACACCTACAACTGTATTATTAATTGCTCTAGTATTCTCTATTATAGTTGTTATGGCACACCTCATATTTTAGATTATAATTTACGCCTTAACCTTAAACTATAACCTACAGTAACGCAATCCCATATAATGCCCACTATATCATTAGTTGTTAACATTAAGACTCTATACTTACCAGTCTCTCTAGCTATCTTAACTGAGGCTAAATGTATACATCCAGATTTTTTAAGGAGGGATCTAGTGAAGGATCCACAGCTACAGTATAAATCCTCTACTAATATATAATCTCTCCTAGGACCTATGTATACCCAAAGCTTCAGGTTTGGATCTATCAATATGAATCTCTTTGATAGAGCTAAGCTCTTAGCTTTACTAGCATACTTAGCCTCACTCTCTCTTACTTCTAACTCTATATCCTCTCTTCCGCTCAAACTTAAACACCTTATAGCCACAGCTTCTATAGCCTACTACTAGGTAATCTATGATTCCATAGAATAATCCTATCTCTATAACTCCAGGTATACTCTTAAGCCTCCACTCTAGAAGTTCAGGATCCTCTACTGGCCCAGTGTAGACATCTAAAATTACCCCACCCCAATCACTAATAATAGGACCCCTCTTCCCCCTACTCTCTCTAACCTCAACCCTAAAACCTAAACTTCTAATCTCTTCAATAATATAGCTAAGATAATCTCTTACAACCTCTAACGGGATAGGCTTAGATGAGCCTACAATATCTACAAGCTTACCCTCAGATATAGCAAATATATTTAGAGGACTAAAATATGATAAAACCTTCTCACCGAGAAGAGCTCCACCACCACCCTTAACCATAACACCCCTCATATCAACCTCATCAGCGCTATCAATATAGAAATCAACCCAAATACTAGGATAAGAGATATTATAGCCGAGCTCTCTAGCTCTCATCATAGTATCTAAACTCGAGGGAACAATAATCCAAGAATCCTTAAATGAAGAAGCAGAAGATAAGAATAATGCAACAGTAGATCCAGTACCAACACCAACAAACCTAAAATGACCTAGACTATACAGAAGATCTAATACACCCCTAATAGCCTCACTAGAAGCATCACAAGACAAATATAAACCCTAGAGAGATTAAATGTAAACGAATAGATATAAATACCAAAACGTGGGATGCATAGGAAACAGAGGGGTCCCATAATTATACATCCATAAACAGATTACACTAACACAGACCCCTCAATTTCCTTTGGAAACTACTACCATAGTATAGAGTATTATCATAGAGAGAATCAATTATACAAACCAATTATACAAACCAAATATAATAACTAAGTTTAGGATTAAAATTCTAGATGAAACAGAGGGGTCCAGGCCTATTTCTTCTTATTTTTCGAGGAAATGCCTATAATCTTCGGTCTCCTGATCTAATCCTTAGGAGCCTGGGAAGTGATGGGAGCAATGCTCCAAGCTTCCCAGAGCTAAACCTAGATGTGGGTCCTTGTACCTTTGGGCTCGAAGAGTGTCCATGACTTCCGCGTGGAGTGGCTAGGTAGCCACTGCGAAGCATGGGGCAGAAAACACAACCCATTATTGAAAATTATCTTAGTAGACTAGCTACACTTACATTATGAGTTGTAGATTTATAATAGTGGGATACAGAGGAAATTGAGGGGTTTTAACTGGGGAGTTAATGATTGTTAGCATTCAATGTCTATACTATGTGTATTAGGCGGGTTTTTATGATTAATTACTTGATCTACTTTTATTTTTATTTGTTTGAATATTTTTGCTTGTTTCTTTCTCCATCTTGGTTTTGTGAGGTGTTTTAGTCTTCCTTCTTGTACTGTGTATTCTCCTGGTTTTATTCTTCTATCTATTCTAATTGATATCTTTTTTAAATCTCTACTTTTATATCCACAGTTTCTACATCTGAATCCTTTATCTCTCCCTAGGCTCTCCATTCTTTCTCCACATATTGGACATCTTGGATTTACTTCTATGCTCTTCTCTGCTATTCTTAGAATCCAAATCTTCTCTACAGCTAATACTGGGTTATGTCTGGGTTTGTATGGTTTTACTGTTCCTAGAGCTCTTACTTCATCCCCTTTTGTTAATAGTCTTGCTACCTCATTTAGGGGACCTGTTTCTCTATAGAATGCTAGGTCTACTCCTCCTTCTCTACTCTCTCCTTCTACTATAACATGTCCTCCAGCTATGTATATTGGGTTCTCTTTTACCTTAACTTCTATTACGCCAGTATTATATGGTCTTAACTCCCCGGTTAATGGTATTGCATGTGCATCTGTATGCTGATTGGTTCTAAAAAAAGCCCATATATCTTGTGGTTCGCATATTGTTTTCGCGTATTTAACTAAGCTTTTTAGGCAGTTTCCTCTAAACCCGGCTAGTACCGGGTCTAACCCTTTTGGTGCTACAGTCTCTTCTACTATAGTGTAGTCTATGTTATTTAATGTTATGGGTGGTAGTGTAGACTCAATCTCTATAAGTATTCTTGTATCAATACACCTATTAACTCCCCAGTTTTCTGGTTTCCTATAAGCTATTAGCTCAAATGTATAATCATCTTCTCGAGTTAGAGCTGAAAGAGCTGATATTGCCCCTATTAATCCTCTACCACCAGCCCATAGGCCCCCACTAGCCTCTAATATTGAGATAGCTACATCTAGTGGTACTACTCTAGTTAAAGCCTTTAAGTATAAGTCTCTTAGCTTACTGCCTTCAGGTCTCCCTTCTATGACTGCTATCCCGAGATCTTTTCGGTTAGAATACTCTAGGGCCATGGAGTAGACGTGTTCTAATAGCTTACTAATACTACCATCATAGTAAAATCTTAAAACTACAGCAGCATTACCCCTAGTCTTCCAAGGTATACCAGGGTTAAGCCTAACTATTAGGGGGAGATCAATTAGTTCTATGAAGTCTCTAAGAGTCTCTAAGAGTATAGTAGAAAAGTGTGTAGTGCAGCCTCCATGAAGACTATCAACACTATCAATAGCTAAGCTTACAATCTTCATTGACTACTCTTAACCTGCTTCTTTATAACTATACTAGTAACAGTACTCTTAACACCATTAATTTTCCTAATCTTCTGTGTTATAACACTCCTCATAGTATCCATGTCTTGAGCTCTAAGAATAACAATAATATCATGAACACCATAGACCATATAAATCTCCATAACCTCAGGGAGTTCTAACAGCTTATTAAATACTTCATCTTCCTTCCCAATATCAACATTAACCATGACGATAGCCTCAGACAATCCGCCCAACCTCCAAACCAATCTATCCTAGAGTAGCTAGCCTTAAATCTTTAATACTAGTTAAGCCGTTTCCCATCCTAGGTTTTTGTAAGTACTCC
>JAUQQR010000001.1 GCA_030549835.1 Thermoproteota archaeon | reverse complement strand
GGGCTGTTTTCTTCTTAATTATTCGAGGAAATGCTTATAAGCTTAAGAGGAGCCTGGGAAGCGATGAGGGCATTGCTCCAAGCCGCCCAGAGCTAAACCTATATGAGAGCTCTGGTGCCGTTGGGCTTGAAAGGCGCCCATGAATCTACATGGATACCTAAATTCACGTGGGCGAGGTGGAAGTCCCTAGATGGTGCAGGGCTTAGCCCGGCTCTAGCCTTAGAATATAGCCCTAAGCCTCCTCAGCCCTTCAAGGGAGAGAAGGTCAGAAGTCTCGCAGAGTCTGATTAGCAGAGGCGATGGGTACGTGATATATAATCTACAGCTCTAGGGAACTAATATTTGCTATATTACTCTTTAAGTTTTCATCGAAGACTATGAAGCAAATATTTTAGGTCTAAAACATAGATATATGTGGTGACGGTGCTTGGCTCAGGAGAGTGAGATTAGAAAGTCCAAGAAGATCGCTCTCCACGGAGTCGTTGGCGGGGTATTCCTAATAGGACTAGCGATACTATTCTATTTCAATGCATTATGGCCCTGGATACTTGCTCTCGTCGGCTTCATAATTATAGTTGAAGCACTTGCAAAATATTATTTATGGTAAACCTGCAATAAGCAGGTCTCAATTAACTCTATATGCTCTCTTGGCTGAGCTACATCAACCAATAATTAAAGATCTAGAGAGTCAGCTAATTCCAGTGAGATATTCAATTGATGACCTTCATACTCCCTATGCTCAGTCTCTTAGCTATCTCTCAGTAATCTACCTAGATATCGGAGCTCTGGGAACGTAATCTACTATAATAGTTTCCTTAAAGCTTAAAAAGGGCTTCATAGAGAGCTCCTCATATGTGCTATATAACAATTACATCAGGTGATATGAGAATGGTTTCATCAAGAGCTCAATACTCTAGGTTATAAGCTGTATGATGGGTTATATAGTTATCCTTTTAAGGTATTCATCAAATTCATGGATCACATATGTATCTCTCCAGCAGCTTTTATCCTCATGATTTGGTTAATGTATTTTAGAATTCTGTAGCGTAAATCCTAGTAAAGTTTTGAAGAGATAATGTGAGTAACTAGTCAGAGTTATCATACAAGATATTTAAGCACTATATTTGAGTTTGCAATAGAAGCATACAGTGCTATTAGTGGGAGCGGGCCCGCCGGGATTTGAACCCGGGGCCTTCGGCTCCGGAGGCCGACGCTCTAGTCCTGGCTGAGCTACGGGCCCTCCAACTCATAGCATTTATGTCTAGTAGCTTTAAATTATCAATCACCTCTAGCTATTATATTAAAGCTTCCATCTACTGAATGGTGTTAATACTATAGAATTAGCTAGGGGATAGTAGCGAATGTAATCAGATTATGTTATATGCTTCTATATAGCTTTATTAAACCAATGATCTTAATACTGTTTCCTAGAAAGGTAGCATATAATGCTGTACTAATATGATCAATTAAAGCTAAACTAATAGTGAATATTATAACCCCTAAGTAGAATATCCATGAAGCTACTCTAGAGTATATGCTATAGTCAACTCTCAAAAACCACCCAACAATGGCCTCAATAACATAAGCTATAAATAGTAGCCTAAGAGGAGAAATTTCAGAGCTAAATACTCCGGTAACAATAGCTAAAGCTAGAACACCTATAATTATACCTAGTGGGGCTATGTAGAGCATAGCTCTCCTAGAGTACCTAACACTATTAATATAAGAGTAGTAGGCTAGAATAGCTAGTACTAGTAGTATAAGGCCACCAGTAACTCCTATAGGCGTATAGATTATGTCTAAACCATATAGTATTGCCGCTACTATATAAGCTTCTATTATGAGTGCTGCTACTAGGCTTATAGTAGTAGCATTCTTAAAATAAGCCAATTAAATCCCTAATTATAAGTTCTCCCCTTTAAACTAATATACCTCTATATATACTTATACCCTATATTCTAATCTATAATTTGATATCTTTATTTAAGGCGTTTAACCATTATATATGCGTCTTCTCCATCAGAGTAGTAGCCTTTTATTATCCTAGCTTTTTTAAATCCAAACTTCTCATAGAGTCTAATTGCTGGCTCATTAGATACTCTGACTTCTAGGTATATTGAGTCTACATTATATACCTCTCTCAGTACTCTAATTGTTTCTTCTAATAGTTTCGAGCCTATACCCATCCTCCTATATGGGGCTCTAACAGCTATTGATACTAAGTGTCCTACAGGTCTAAGATTCTTTATATTTTTAAGTGTCGTTATGACTCTCTTAAATATGCTCTCTTCTACTCCAATCTCACTTACTAATCCTAAGAGCGCTGGGTCTCCCTGCTCTTCTACTCTACTCATAGAGTAGCCTACTAGCTTACCTTCAACTTCTGCTACTAGAAAGGCTTCACCCCAATTGTCAAGTAGGTGTTTATAGAATCCGTACCAGTAGTTTTCTGGGAGTGTTTCAAGATTAATGTTCATAACCTCATATATATCACTGTCTTTAGCTCTCCTGACAATAAATGTAGTCTGAGCCATTAGCATTCCACCCTTTAATTTTAGTCTCACTACTGATTATGTCTTAATTGAAATTTAATAATTTTTAGTTTAATCCAATAATCACGGTGGAATTCTTGGAGATTTCACCATATCACCCTGTTAGGAGTATATTAGGATCTACTAATAGGTACCTTGAGGGTATGAGTATAATTCTAGGCTTGACTGGTAGTGTTGCAGCTTATAAAGCTGTAGATACTGCTAGATGGCTTATAAGGAGAGGGGCTAAAGTAATCCCGGTAATGACTACAGAGGCTACAAAGTATGTTGGACCTATACTACTACACTGGGCTACAGGCTTTAAGCCTATAGTAGAATTAACTGGTGAAACAGAGCATGTTGGCTTAGTTAGAGCCTCAGACTCTATCCTAGTCGCTCCAGCTACACTATCAACAATGTCTAAGATAGCATATGGTATAGCTGATAATCCCGTAGCCCTAGTAGCCATATCAGCTCTAGGTTACGGCAAGAAGGTTATAATAGCACCAGCTATGCACGAGAGCCTATATGAGGTTAACCAGTATAAGAAAGTAGCAGGTACTTTAGAAGAGATTGGAGCTAAAATAATACCACCTCTAATAGAAGAGGGAGTAGCCAAATATCCAGACCCAGAGCTTGTAGCTAGAGTAGCTGCTGCACACACTAGTAGAGGCATCGATATGAAGGGGCTGAGAGCTCTAGTCACAGCCGGGCCTACTAGAGAATGGATTGATAATGTTAGGTTCATATCTAACCCTAGTAGTGGCAAGATGGGGTTGGAGGTAGCTGTAGAGGCTTGGTCTAGGGGGGCCATTGTAGACCTAGTATACGGTCATATAGCTATAGAGCCCCCTCACTTCATTAACAAGTATAAGGTAGATACAACTATTGATATGGCTGAGACTATAGCTAAGCTTACGGAGAAAAACGAGTATGATGTAATAGTGGCAGCAGCTGCTCCCGTAGACTTTACTCCATCTGAGAAGTATGAGGGTAAGATTAAGAGCGGCTTAGAGATAACATTAAATCTTAAGCCTACAGTAAAAGTCTTAGAGAGCATTAGGGGTAAGCCTAGAGCACTCATAGCATTTGCAGCAGAGCATACTCTAGATGAGGAGAAGTTATATAAGGCTGCTGTAGAGAAGCTAGTAAGATATAAGGCTAATATTGTAATTGCTAACCCCGTAGGATTCCCTGGGACAGGGTTTGAATATGAGACTAATAGGGCTATAATAGCTTATAGTAGTGGTGAGTATAGGAATCTAGGACTCATACACAAAGAGATTTTAAGTAGGCTAATACTAGATGAGGCTCTTAAGATAATTGGTAAGAGTTAATTGGTGTTTAGAGAATGTACTGTTCAATAGTACCACATCATGTAACGGCACTCTTTAAACCCTACTTTAACCCTACAATTGAATCTACGGGTTCTATAGGTGTAGGCTTAGTAGTAGAGCCTAGAGTTACTGTATGCTCTGATGGAGATATACTTATAGGAGAGTATCACGTAGGGTCTGCTAGGAGAGTAGCTGAGACTCTAGGATTTAGAGATAAGAGGATTAAGATAGTAACCCCCCTACCAGTAGGTGTAGGATATGCTGTTAGTGCTGCGACAGCTATAGCAGTATCTTTAGCTCTAGGATCGCTTAGAGGCTATACCGTATCTAGGCTACTAAGATTAGCTCATGAGTCTGAGGTCTTAGAGCGCACAGGCCTAGGAGATGTTCTAGCAATCTCATGTGGAGTAGGTCTAGCTATTAGAGTTAACCCTGGAGCTCCGGGAGTAGGGTTGGCTGAGTGTACACAAATACCATCTAAGCTATTCATACTTAGTCTTATAGTTAAGAGAGAGTATACGGGAGAATTTGTTAAAAATTACATGGCTAGAGGCTTACATGAGAAAGCTGAACCAGTAATATTAAAGATTACAGAGTCCCTAAACTTTCATACTTTTGCTGAGGAAGTGCTAAGATTCAATATTGAGAATAGGCTTATAAGAGACTTAATTGGAGAGAGTGGAGAATCTCATATACTTAAAACGCCGGGTCTAGTAACAGCTTATGGCAAGAAAGGCTTACTAATAGTTATAGTAGAGTCTGATAGAGTAGAAGATGCTTTAATACATTTATCTAAGCTTAACTATAATATCCTATACTTAAAACCATCTAGTGGGGGACCTCAGGTAGAGGTAGTTTAATATGGAGTGGCATATACCTAGAAGTCACCCTAGGTACTATTCTATCATTATTAGAGAGAGACTAGTTAAAGCATTCCATGAAGGCATAGTTGTTCCCCAAGGGTTAATAGCCCACGGTAGGGGTGAGGCATTCGATTATATACTAGGAGAGACTAGCCATGAATTTGCATTAGAAGCTGAGAGAGCAGCTGTAGCACTAATACTATTAGCTAAGAAACCTATAATATCAGTTAATGGTAACTACGCTTCCCTAGCATCTCATGAAATAGTAGAGTTATCATTAGAGACTAATGCTATAATAGAAGTTAACCTATTCTATAGAACTGAGGATAGGATAGCTAAAATAGAGGATCTGCTAAGGAAAGCTGGAGCAAAGAATATCTTAGGAGTTAATTGTGAGAAAACACTGATACCAGGTTTAGAGAGTCCTAGAGGAATAGTATGTAAGGATGGAATATACTCAGCAGATGTAGTACTAGTAGCTATAGAAGACGGAGATAGAACCCAGGCATTAAAGAGGATTAAGAAGAAAGTGATAGCCATAGACTTAAACCCATTTAGTAGGACAGCGCAGTCAGCAGATATAACGATAGTAGATGAGGCCATAAGAGCTACTAAGAACATGGTTAAGATAGCTAGAGAACTTAAAGGATTAGATAGGAGGCTTCTAGAACAGATTGTTAATAGCTATGATAATAGGAGGATTTTAATGGATGCATTCAAGACTATAAGGGCTAGGCTAGAGGAGGCTTCAAGTAAAGGCTTTATACTAGAGGCTCCATGACTAATGCTCTCTAATACTATTAACCTCGAGCCTCTCACTAGATACTAATTCTTCTAGTTCTCCACTATCAGTAACTATTGACTCAAATAGCGCTATTATATCCTCTATAACTTTAATCTCCTTCTCTAATATTTTATCTTCTCCAGAACTCTTAGCCTCTTCTAGTATTTTAACGAGGAGTGGTAGATCCTCGAAGGCTATCTTCTTGAGTCTTAATCTCTCAGTATCTGTTAGCTTCTTATCACTTAAGCTTTTTAGTGTCTCTAGTATTGATTTAGGGTTTAAGCTATAGAATTGTATCCTTAATAGTCTAGCTTTAGTACTAAGCTCTACCTCTCCGTGACCCTCATATTCTCTCACTATACTCTCTAGAGCCTTAATGTCTACTATTCTCCACCATCTCTGATTAGTAGACCTATATGTTGTCTCTATTAATCCAATTTCTTTCTCAAGTTTAACTATTAAGGGTGCCGGGTTATACTCTATGTTGAGTGTTTTAAGCCTACTCCTTATACCCTTAATGCTGAAATCTCCAAGTTTTATTCCTACCTTCCTGCTTTTAGCTTCTTCCAGCATTAACTTTAAGGTTATGTATCCTCTCTCCCCATACTCTGCTATGAATTCTCTAAGTTTAGCTTCAATAGTTGTGCCCATAAGCTCTCACTATGTCTAATTAACGTTAGACTATTAAGAATAGACTGGGGGGTTAAATTTAATATTATGGTTTCCACTGGGTGATATGGATTGTATATTGTAGAGGCAGAGAATATAGTTAAGAAGCTTAAAGATAAGGTTATCCTTAATAACTTAACATTACGTGTCCCGAAAGGCTCAATATACGTCTTAGCAGGCCCTAACGGTTCCGGGAAGACTACATCTATGAGGGTAATACTAGGCTTAATTAAGAGAGATTCAGGCTATCTTAGAGTATTAGGCTTAGATCCTGAGAGTAGAGAGTGGAATATAGCTAAGAGTAGGATAGGCTATCTACCTGAAGATGCTCAACCTTATGAGAGGCTAACAGGGCTAGAGCATATCGTATTCTATGCTAGGCTATACTCTCAATCTATAGAAGACTATAGTGGTATGGTTGAGAAAGCTTTAAAAATAGCCGGGCTACCATACCAAATACTAAACTCTAAGGTTACAACATATAGTAGGGGGATGAAGAGGAGGCTACTACTCTCAATAACGCTAATGCATAACCCAGAGCTAGCCCTCCTAGACGAGCCTACGAGTGGCTTAGATGTAGTATCAAGCTATAGGATTAAGGAGGTTATAAGAGAGATGAGAGGTAATGGTACAACATTCATAATAGCAACACATGATCTAAAAGAAGCTGAGAAAATAGCTGATAGAGTCGGCTTTATAGCAAAAGGATCTATTATAGCTGAGGGTACTGTGAGAGAGATTCTAGAGACATTTAATGCTGAGAGTTTAGAGGAGGCTTATGTGAAGGTTGTTGGAGATGAATTCTAGTAAAGCCATAAAGACTATACTATGGAAGGAGATTCTAGATCTTTCAAGAGACTATAAGACCCTAGCAGCAGTCATAATCCTACCTCTAATATCACTACCTAGCCTTGCCCTCATTACTAGTGTCCTATATGTATCGCAGAGGTCATCAATATTAATTATAGTTGAAGATCAAGACTTCGCAATTGATGCTATCACTCTCAAGGATATTATTGTAGAGAAGGGTAGGGCTCTCAAGTTAGAGTTAACAGTCAATGTTAATACTAACAAGACCATAGACTATAAGTACTCACTAGTACAAGCTGATGTAGTAGCCATTATACCTAGAGGGTTTAAGCATAATATTACAATGCTTGATGGTCAAGCTATTGTTAAAGTTAGTAGACTTGTAGGGTCACCTGCTAGTGATATAGCTTATAACGCCCTCCAATGGGCTCTATATGATTTGAGTGTTAGCATTGTTAATGAGAGGATTAGGAGGCTAGCTGAGTATGCTAATATATCCATTAAACCCGAGGCTCTCAGGAACCCAATACTTATAGAGACTGGATACCACCTAGCCTCAGGTGTTCAGGCTAGGGTTGAAGAGGCTACAGTAGCGTTTACAGCTAGAATTCTACAATTCTCCCTATTCTTCGTCGTCTACCCTGCAGTAGTCTTTATGAGTGATGCCATACTAGGAGAGAGGGAGAGGAGGACTATTGAGAAGCTACTAGTATCTCCGCTATCTAGGAGAGATCTACTAGCAGGTAAAATGCTAGCATCAATGATCTTAGGTATCATAGCAGCTTTAGCTGATAGCTTAGCTCTACTATTATTCTTTATTCTGGCTGGTGAAATTCTAATGTTATCAGTTCATGTTTTAATAGCTTGGATTATATCTGTTATTGCATTGATAGCCTTAACATCAGCTATAACATCTATAGTATCTTCTAGGAGCGAGACTACTAGGTCTGCTCAGATACTATCATTTGCTATATTATCTATAGCTATGATAATATACTTTGCCTCCCTACTAGTAGACTTAACTAAGGTCCCAGCATGGGCTTCAACCATCCTTCAGCTTATACCATTTACTCACGCTTCTCTAGCTATATATAGGGTCTCTACTGGTGATATACTCTTAGCCGTCATACATTTATTAATCCTCTACTCATCTATCATACTATTAGTATTATTAGCAGTTAGGGAGTTTAACTCTGAGAGGCTACTATTATTTAGAGGCTAGTACAGCTTTATTCCTAATATTCTTAAATGTTAATGCTATTTTAATCTCATCTATTAATGTTTTGATAGCTTCTCCTTCGCCTCTCTCGGCATAAGCACTATATATCCTAAACCAGTTTACTGATATAATAGTGTATGTTATTAGAATCGATGCTAGTATTACTATTGCTCCTAGTACGATGATGTTTGTGACTGTGAGAGCTCCAATATTAGATATGTATATGTCGATAATCCACTTACCTGTAGAGCCTAAACTATAGACTATGAGGGCCATAGCTATCTTACCTAGAGTTACAGAGATTATAAATAGCAACTTGCTAAACCCCGCTACACCTAGGGGGATATATAGTATATCATCAGGTAATGGGAGAGCAGCGAATAGGAATACTGTAACAGCTATACCCCCACGCTTACCCGTAATCATTCTTAGAGCCTCTCTCCTAGCCCTCACAGTTTCAAGTTTAGAGCCTAGAAAACCTGATACTAAGAAGAGGCATGTCTTACCGAGACCACTCCCAACACCAGCTGCTAATATAGCTAGTAGAGACTGGTAGCCCCCAGGAGATACTATAGCATAAGATGCTAGAAGTGAGAGGTAGATAGCTGGGAATCCAGGTATAAGATTAGAAATAAATGATAATAGGCCTAAACCTAGAGGCCCATACTTCTGGAGCTCGCCAACAATAAAGTAAATATCTCCGGTATCCAATTAAGCCTAAACCCAACTAATAACCATAAAATCTAAACCTTAAAAAGAGGAAAGTATAGCTAAGAGACTAGAAACTTAAATAAGATACACATATTAAACAATACTCACAATAATTAAAATAATAATTAAGCCTAACGCGCTTTTTCTATGATTACTACATAGAGAAATCTCATAAATCCATCTCTAGTACTCAGGATATAGTATAAATAAGATGTGAGGTGCCTCTAAGGGTGATGTAAGCACAAAATCAATGAGGAGAAAGAGGTAAGGTGGTGAAACCATCCTGGAGCTGAACTCTGGACCTCTTAACATAAATATTATAAATATTAGATAACATAAATATAAGATAATTGGGGCTATGACGTGGCTCGAAAGGGCTGCATTAAGTGATGTGCCCGCGCAGGTCTGAGCCCCTCATCATATTTAACCCTCGCCTAACTATAATTAATATGGCCCGCGGCATTCCGGCGGCGGCGCTAAGGTGACAATGGGGCTAAGCCCCTAGGATGAACCTAAAGCCTCCTGCCGCGGGTACAATACTAAGAGAAAAAGGTTTTAAGCTCCCGCTTACTAATATAATCTATGGCTCTAAAATTAGATAATGGGGGCCTGAGGAACCCCAGCTTTAAGCTGGGAAACCTCAAGCCCTACAAGGGCACCCAAACACACCCTAGAATAGGGGAGAACCCCACAAAAATAACCCCCAACCCACCACAAGCGGCCCTTGCGGCCGTAACTCCGGTTGATCCTGCCGGACCCGACTGCTATCGGGGTAGGGCTAAGCCATGGGAGTCGAACGCCCTGTTGCTGCAGGGCGTGGCGCACGGCTGAGTAACACGTAGCTAACCTACCCTCAGGAGGGGGATAACCTCACGGGAAACTGGGGCTAATCCCCCATAGGCGGGGAGGCCTGGAAGGGTTCCCCGCCGAAAGGGAGTATAGGGGGTCACCACCTATACTCCGCCTGAGGATGGGGCTGCGGCCTATCAGGCTGTTGGCGGGGTAACGGCCCGCCAAACCGAAGACGGGTAGGGGCCGTGAGAGCGGGAGCCCCCAGATGGGCACTGAGACAAGGGCCCAGGCCCTACGGGGCGCACCAGGCGCGAAAACTCCGCAATGCGGGAAACCGTGACGGGGCTACCCCGAGTGCCCTCCTTGTGGGGGCTTTTCCCCGCTGTAAACAGGCGGGGGAATAAGCGGGGGGCAAGTCTGGTGTCAGCCGCCGCGGTAATACCAGCCCCGCGAGTGGTCGGGGTGCTTACTGGGCCTAAAGCGGCCGTAGCCGGCCTGGCAAGTCTCCCCTGAAAGCCTCGGGCTCAACCCGAGGACCGGGGAGATACTACCGGGCTAGGGGGCGGGAGAGGCCGAGGGTACTCCCGGGGTAGGGGCGAAATCCTATAATCCCGGGAGGACCACCAGTGGCGAAGGCGCTCGGCTGGACCGCGCCCAACGGTGAGGGCCGAAAGCCGGGGGAGCGAACCGGATTAGATACCCGGGTAGTCCCGGCTGTAAACGATGCGGGCTAGGTGTTAGGCGAGCGAAAGGGCTCGCCTAGTGCCACAGGGAAGCCGTTAAGCCCGCCGCCTGGGGAGTACGGCCGCAAGGCTGAAACTTAAAGGAATTGGCGGGGGAGCACACAAGGGGTGGAGCCTGCGGCTTAATTGGAGTCAACGCCGGGAATCTTACCGGGGGCGACAGCAGGATGACGGCCAGGTTAAAGGCCTTGCCCGACGCGCTGAGGGGAGGTGCATGGCCGTCGCCAGCTCGTGCCGTGAGGTGTCCTGTTAAGTCAGGCAACGAGCGCGACCCCCACCCCTAGTTGCTACCCTGGGGGAGACCCTGGGGGCAACTCTAGGGGGACTGCCGCCGCTAAGGCGGAGGAAGGAGGGGGCCACGGCAGGTCAGCATGCCCCTAATCCCCCGGGCTGCACGCGGGCTACAATGGCGGGGACAGCGGGATCCGACCCCGAAAGGGGGAGGCAATCCCTTAAACCCCGCCGCAGTTGGGATCGGAGGCTGAAACTCGCCTCCGTGAACGGGGAATCCCTAGTAACCGCGCGTCAACATCGCGCGGTGAATACGTCCCTGCTTCTTGCACACACTGCCCGTCGCTCCACCCAAGGGGAGCTTGGGTGAGGCCTCTGCCGCAGGGCGGGGGACGAACCTAAGCTCCCTGAGGGGGGAGAAGTCGTAACAAGGTAGCCGTAGGGGAACCTGCGGCTGGATCACCTCCCGTTTAGAGTGGGTTGGGGGTTATTGTGATAGGGTTCCCTCAATCTAAGGTGTGTTTGGGTGCCTCAGATGCAACCTGGGAGTAATGCTCCCAGGTGAAGGGCGCTAGGGGCTTTTAAGCTTCAATGAGCGCCGCCCTAGGAGAATATATTAAACCAGCCTAGAATACACCAGGAGACATCCAGGCCCTCTAAACCCACCCTCCCGGGCCTACAACAACGACGCCGCTCGGTGGATGCCTCGGCTCGGGCGCCGAGGAAGGGCGTGGCAAGCTGCGATAAGCCCGGGGTAGGCGCAGGCAGCCTTTGAACCCGGGATCCCCGAATGGGACTTCCTGTCACGGGGATAACCCGTGACGCCCCGA
Organism: Thermoproteota archaeon; assembly: GCA_030549835.1. Lineage (GTDB taxonomy): Archaea > Thermoproteota > Thermoprotei_A > Sulfolobales > Acidilobaceae > DSZV01. The sequence continues at coordinate 73,368 of JAUQQR010000001.1, read as the reverse complement.
AGAGGGGCGGGAACCCCCCGAACGGAAGCATCTTAGTAGGGGGAGGAGAAGAAACCAATATGGGATCCCCTGAGTAGGGGCGACCGAAAGGGGGGTAGTCTAAACCAATTCCTTACGGGAAAACCGTGAGGAGATGAGGGGTTATAGGCTCCACAACTGGGGGTTCGACCCCCAGCGAGCCGACCCACAGTAGCCGAAGTGGGCTGGGATGCCCCGCCGTAGAGGGTGAAAGCCCCGTAGGCGAAACTGTGGGGGCTCGCGTTGTGGAGCAGAGTACCACGGCTTGGTTTTGCCGTGGGAAGTTGGGGGGAACCGACCTCCAAGACTAAATACGTCCCGAGACCGATAGCGAACTGAGTACCGTGAGGGAAAGGTGAAAAGAACCCCAGGTCGGGGGGTGAAAAGAGCCTGAAACCGAGCGGCCACGCAGGGTGCAGCCCTTAAGGGATGATAAGCCTCAAGGAAACCCGGGCGACCGGGGAGTACGAGAGGCTTAAACCAGGGTTGCACCTTCCGTCTTGAAACACGGGCCGGGGAGTGCACGGCTGTGGCGAGCTTAAGGGGGTTAACCCCGAAGGCGTAGGGAAACCGACAATCCCGCAGCCGCGAAAAGCGGCGAGGGGAGGGGTCCGAAGAGGGCCTGGAGTCACAGCCGTGCGACCAGAAACCGGGCGATCTAGGCGGGGGCAGGGCGAAGCCGGGGGAAACCCCGGTGGAGGCCCGCAAGGGTTCTGACGTGCAAATCGTTCCCATGACCCCCGCCTAGGGGTAAAAGGCCAATCTAGCCCGGTGATAGCTGGTTCCCGCCGAAGTGGCTCTCAGGCCAGCCCCGCCGGAGGCAGGCTGTGGGGTAGAGCTACTGATTGGGCGTGCAGGGGGCGGAAGCCCCCGGCGCTCAGTCAAACTCCGAACCTGCAGCCGCCTTAGATGGCGGGAGTGGGGCTCCCCGGGGTAAGCCTGGGGGCCGAGAGGGGAACAACCCAGACCGGGGTTAAGGCCCCTAAGTGCCGGCTAAGTGCCAAGCTGAAAGGGCGTCCCCTGCCTAAGACAGCGGGGAGGTGGGCCTAACAGCAGCCATCCTCTAAGGAGTGCGTAACAGCTCACCCGCCGAGGCAGGGGGCCCCGAAGATTGGTCGGGGCTTAAGCCGGCCGCCGAGACCCCGGATCTCAACCTCTACGAGGTTGGGTATGGTAGGCGGGCGTCGAGATGGCGCAGAAGCTGGGCCGTGAGGTCCAGTGGAGCCGTCTCGAGTGCGGATCCCGGCGGTAGTAACAGCTAAGCGGGGTGAGAATCCCCGCCGCCGGAAAGGGCCAGGGTTCCCCGGCAATGGTCGTCAGCCGGGGGTTAGCCGGTCCTAACCCGGGCCGTAACTCGGACCCGGGGAAAGGGAAACAGGTTAATATTCCTGTGCCGCGGGGGTACGATTCGCGGCAACGCAAAGCCCAGCCTCTGACGCCTCAGGGTAGGCGGACTAGGGGCCCCCATGCGGGGGCGACCTAGCTAACTACCCGAAAGCCCTGGAGTGCCGTAATGGCGAGAAGGGGCTGAAGGGAGGAATGGCCCGCGTATGCGGGTTCCGCCGACCCCCGGGGCCCATGAAAAGGGGGCTGGGAAGAATCCCCCGCGCCCGTACCGAGAACCGACACAGGTGCCCCTGGGTGAGAAGCCCAAGGCGTCTGGGGGCTAACCCGGGCCAAGGAACTCGGCAAATTGGCCCCGTACGTTCGCAAGAAGGGGTGCCTGCGGTTCTGGGTAACACCTGGAGCCGCAGGTCGCAGTGACTAGGGGGACCCGACTGTTTAACAAAAACATAGCTCCCCGCGAGCCCGAAAGGGTTTGTACGGGGGGTGAGCCCTGGCCACTGGCGGTCCGTGAAACCGGGGTACAACCCGGCGAAGCGCCGCTGAAGGCCGGGAGTAACCCTGACTCTCTTAAGGTAGCCAAATGCCTTGCCGGGTAAGTTCCGGCGCGCATGAATGGGTTAACGAGGTCCCCACTGTCTTGGCCCGGGGCCCCGTGAACCCCCTGAGCGGGTGCACAGTCCCGCAACCCCCTGCAGGGAGAGAAGACCCCGTGGAGCTTTACCGCAGCCCGGCGCTGGCTCCTGGGTGGGGGTACGTAGCGTAGGTGGGAGCCTATGAAAGGCCCTCTCCGGGGGGCCCAGAGGCGGTAATGAAACACCACCTACCCCCGCCTGGGAGCCTAACCCCTCCCTAGTGGAGGGGGACAGCGTCGGGTGGGCGGTTCGGCTGGGGCGGCACGCCCGCGAAAAGATAACACGGGCGCCCAAAGGTGGGCTCAGGCGGGTCAGAAGTCCGCCGTAGAGTGTAAGGGCAAAAGCCCGCCTGACCGGACCCTTGAATGCAAGGGGTCCGGCCGGGAAACCGTGGCCTAGCGCACGCTCGTGTCCCCCTCGGTGGGGGCCGGGCACGACAGAAAAGTTACCCCGGGGATAACAGCGTCGTCGCGGGTGAGAGCCCCCATCGACCCCGCGGTTTGCGACATCGATGTCGGCTCTTCCCATCCTGGGGGTGTAGCAGCTCCCAAGGGTGGGGCTGCCCGCCCATTAAAGGGGAACGTGAGCTGGGTTCAGACCGTCGTGAGACAGGTCGGTCTCTACCCGCAGGGGGTGCTGGCCGCCTGAGGGGAGCATGCCCCTAGTACGAGAGGAACGGGGTGTGGCGGCCTCTAGTGTACCGGTTGTCCTGGAGGCATAGCCGGGTAGCCACGCCGTAGGAGGTAACCGCTGAAAGCATCTAAGCGGGAACCTCTCCCCGAAAAGAGGCGGCCTCCTACCCATCTGGGGTCTCCCTGGGTGGGTAGCGAGGGCTCCCGTAGAAGACGGGGTTGATGGGGCGGGGGTGTGAGCTCCGAGAGGGGTTTCCCTCGAGGAGTTTAGCCTACCGCTCCCAATCGCCCGAGGTTGTAGGCTTGGGGGTTTACTGCTTGTCCAGGTGGGTTTAGGGGTTTGGGTGTCTCTTGGTGTGTGGGTTTATGGTTTAATATATTCTCTTAGGGCGGCGCTCTCTATTTTTAAGGTTTTACTTTCTTACCACCATCTTTGGTGTATGTCTTGGCTTATCGTTTTATGGCTTCTACTATACTCTATGTTGTAAGTTTTATCCTAGTAGTTGTTATGACTCTAGCCTGGCTCTACTCAGTTACTGTATTCTGGTCTCTTATATCTCTCCTGGGGGGTTCTGTAGGGTTCTATGTTATTATACTACCAGTAGTTTACCATTCACTCCCTAGGGTCTATGGTTTTAGCTTGGCTCTCTCACTCTTACTAGCTACCAGTATTACGGGGTTTGCTAAGGATCTCTTCAAGCTCTCCAGGCCTCCTGGGGCTATCGCAGGCGGGTACGGGTTCCCTAGTGGTCACGCTACTTCTGTCTCGTCATTCTGGGGTTTCCTAGCATTAAGGTATCCGTGGCCTCCACTTATTGCTTTCACAGTAGTATTCATTATGGCCGTCTCTATTAGTAGGCTAGCATTAGGGGTTCACTACCCGAGAGATGTCGTTGGGGGTGTACTAGTAGGGTTTACTACCGCTACTATAGTATACATGCTATCTCATAGGCTTAGTGTAGATAAGCTAATATATGCTGGCCTAGCCTCCTCAATCATATTCCTCATAGCAAGCCTCCTAGGTTACGGTATAATATATTCCCCATCAGTACTCCTAGGATTATCAATTGGTGAAGTTATAGCATCTAGACTTAAACTATATAGAGAGCCTGGACCACTATACGGTATCCTAGGTAGTATTACTGCGGCTCCCCTAACTATGCTAGCTTATAGCTTAGAGTATAGTGTAGGAGTTTCAATTACACTATATACTATGGCAGGACTCCTAGCCTTAATAGCTCCTAGGGTAGCTATGTATCTTAGGGTGGGGTAGGTGAAGAGATACCTAGTTGTTAATTTTAAAGCGTACGAGTCAGCCTTCGGAGAGAAAGCATTAGGTATAGCTAGGGAGGCTTCAAGACTATCATCTAGGCTATCGAAAACTAGGATTATACTAGCACCGCCTATACTAGTAGCTACTAAGATATCCCAAGTATATAATGATGTATACCTACAACACGTAGACCCTGTAAGCCTAGGATCATATACAGGCTTTATACCAGTAGAAGCATTAAAAATTGAGGGGGTTAGAGGCTCAATAGTCAACCATAGCGAGCATAAGATTAAATTAAGAGACCTAAATACTATAATATTAAAGGCTAGAGAGTTAGACCTAGAGATACTAGCATGTGCAGACACCCCAGAAGAGGCGGCAGCAGTAGCAGCTCTAGAACCTACACTAATAGCAATTGAACCCCCAGAGCTTATAGGAACAGGGATACCCGTATCTAAGGCTAAACCAGAGGTTATAACCAGGGGGTTAGAGGCTGTTAGGATAATAAGAGAGATACCAGTACTAGCAGGAGCTGGCATAAGCTCTGGTGATGATGCTAGGAGAGCATTAGAACTTGGAGCATCAGGAGTACTAGTAGCTAGTATGGTAATGAAGGCTAAGAATCCTGGAGAAGCTCTAAGAGAGCTTACAGAAGCTCTAGAATCATTTTAGTGCCTCAAGGTGAAAATAGGTGGATATTATAGACTTCCATGTGCACCTCCCATGGAATCCTCATAGTGTACGTGAAGCTAGTAGTATACTCCTCAGAGAGCTAGATAATGCTAGCGTTAAGCTAGCAGTAGTTATAAACGTAGAGTTTGGGATAGAAACATTTAAGTCTAATGTATCAAGTAAGAGCATAATTGAGGCTGGACTAGAAGTCTTCGATTACATATTCGACTACAAGTTCAGATTTATAGAGAGATTCATAGGTGACCCAGAGAGGACTATAAGGGAGCATGTAGAGTTTATGGAGAAAAATAATAGAGACTCTGAGTTATTCGTAGAAGGTCTAAGCGGATTAGATAGGCTTATACCAGTAGTATCCTATAATCCAGATATTGGAGTTGAGGCAAACTATGATAGGCTTAGGAGGCTAAGTAATAAGATACTTGGGTTAAAGATATTCCCTACACTACACTTCACAAGACCAGATTCCACAGGGCTAAGTAAACTCTATAGCCTTATTGGATCAATAGGTGGAGTAGTAATAATTCATACAGGCTGCGACCCAGGGATATGGGAGCTCCCAGCATTCTGTAGAACATCTAGGCCATCAATAGTCGCTAAAATCGCTAAAGCATATAGGGATGTAGTATTCATAGTAGCCCATTTAGGCTCTTATAGCGCTCTAAAACCGGGAATATACTTTGATGAGGCTATTGAAGCCTTAAGTATAGATAACGTATATGCTGACACCTCGGCTGTAGAACCATACTTTATAGAGAAGGCTGTAGAAGAAGTAGGATACGACAAGATACTATTCGGCAGCGACTACCCCGTAGTTTTAGGTTTAACATTAAAAGACGCCATATCCGGCATTATGAGCCTAGGTATACCAGGTAATGCTAAGAGAGCAATCCTATACGATAACGCAGTTAAGATTCTAAGAAACTGGAATGGATGGAGTAGAGTTGAGAGAATAATAAGTAATCATTCCTCGGGGAATGGCTCTTCATAGACTCTCCTCCCAGCAATCCACTTCTCAACGGCTCTTTCTTTCCCAGCTCCCTACGACAAAGTAGGGCTTACTCAGACCCCTCTCGCTAAGCTTACGAAGCTCATCCTAGGATGGAATCAGAAATCATAGCTTATAAAAATTTTCCTCAAACATCAAGAAGAAAATATCCTATATGCTTATAAAGTTTTCGCTAATCTTATAGTACTATGAGGTTATGATGAGAGAGTAGAGGAATAAAATAGATGGATGTTTTTCTTCTTAATTTTTAGAGGAAACGTTTATAAGCTTTAGTATCGTTTATTATTGTTGGTGTTAGTTGTGTCTGAGAAGTTATTGAGACCTAAGGAGGCTTGTAGAATGCTTGGTATTAGTTACTCTACTCTTCATAGGTGGATTGTAGCTGGTTATATTAAGGCTATTAGGACTGTTGGTGGTAAGTATAGGGTTCCTGAGAGTGAGGTTAGGAGGATTCTTGAGTCACGTGCTAGGGAGGTTAGGGCTGTTGTATATGCTAGAGTATCCTCTAGTAGCCAGAGTGAAGATCTTGAGAGGCAGGTCAATTACCTATTAGAGTATTGTGCATCTAAAGGATATAGAGTTGTTGATGTTTTAACTGACATAGCATCTGGGTTGACGACTGATAGGAAGGGGTTGAGGAAAATGTTAGAGCTAGTTACCTCTAAACAGGTGGAGGTTGTAGTTGTAACCTATAGGGATAGATTAACTAGGTTTGGTTTCGAGTACCTAGAGTACTTCTTCAACCAGTACGGTGCGAGAATAGAGGTAGTCTTCGGAGAGGAGCCCATGGATCACCGCCGAGAGCTTGTAGAGGACTTGATTATGATTATCACCTCTGTCGCTGACAAACTATACGGTATGAGGAGTCACAGGAAGAAAATGTTAGTAGAAGGCTTCAGAAAACTAGTAGAAGAGGTGGAGGAGAGTAGAGAAGACAATAGTAACTAGGACTATTGTAGTTGAGTCTGAGAGGTTGCCGTATGCTACAACCTACTCCTCAAAGCCCTGGATGGCGATGAGAGCAACGTTTAGTATTACTTTAAAGTGGATACTAGAGGTTAACAAAGAGATGGTGATGTAAACTAACATGAACCGACAGATGAGCTGTTAAGAAAAAGGTGCTACTCTATGCGTATAGTTATGATTATCTTATCATTATTAGAGCTCGGTAGGCCTATGAATGCTGTACTAGGTGTTTTATCTATATTTCTTGGCTTGGCCATTATGACAGGCGATATTCCAGTATTTATTCCTCTAGGTGATGCTCTAGCTATTACTGTAGCTGGGTTAATGATAGTATTCTCTATTATGACTATAAATGATGTCTTCGATGTTGAGGCAGATAAGCTTAACACGCCATGGAGACCTATACCCTCTGGGAGGATTGATATACATACGGCTTTAAGAGCTTCATTAGTATATGCAATTATAGGTTTAACATCAACATTAAATGTCCAACCAGTACCTCTAACAACTATTACAGCTCTATATTTCCTAGCTTTAGCTAACTTCTATAATGCTATAGGTAAGAAGATATTACTAATAGGGAATATAATTGTAGCTTTTCTAACAGCGTTCCCTCTAGTCTATGGAGTAGTACTTGCGAACTATTATCTCCCAGGTGAGTGGAGTAGTAGTGATTACATGAGAGCATTTCTATACTGGCTAATGATATTTCTATCAGTACTTGGAAGAGAGATTGCTAAGGGTATAATCGATGTAGAAGGCGATTTAAAAGTTGGAGTTAAGACAATAGCCAATACTTACGGAGAAAATACAGCTGCTAAGTTAGCCTCAACTCTCTACATATCATCAGTAACCATAAGCTTAATCCCCCCAATACTAGGTGTAGTTAACTCTATTCCATACTTAACGGTAATAATACCCATAGACATTATTGTAGTATATGAGTCTATAAAACTAGTTAGAAGTCCTACTAAAGTTGAGATATTAAACCATAAGAAGAGGATATTAATATTAATGTTTATATCTATGATAGGCTTATATCTCGGATCTCATGGAGTCTAACCATAGCAAACTCTCCCCACTTTACGAATACTTAATGCTATTAGCAGTTATTATAAAGCTAGTCTTGAAATACTTAGAAAAGCAAGTATAATAATGTGTCTCAGATAGGAAGACTGACCTCCTCTCCGCCCTAAAGGGTGAGTGTTCTGGAGAGGTTTAGGGCTACATTCCCAGTTTTTACTGAGTTCAGCCCTGCGCCCAGTCTTAGGCTATGGATAGCCGTGGAAGGCATAATACATGAATATAGCATGCCTAGTACTCTTAAGCTCTAGGCATGGTTGAGAATAGCCGTTTCCCATCCTAGGTTTTTAGGATGGGTTGTGCCTCCTGCTCCGAGCTTCGCAGTTTTATCTCTAGGATAGGATGAGAGAATAAGGCTTATAAACATTACCTCCCTAGTAGAGTAGTACTTTTCCAAAATCCTACAAAAACCCTTATAAACCTAACGCACCAAAACAGCTATTAACCCTTCACGGCTATCTCTATAATACACTAAAAATTATAGAGATTATGGACTATACTTTATAGTCTCTGCCCTAAACTACGAAGCTTTCAGGTTGTATTGAGAAGTTTTAAGCTTTTTAACTTTATAGGCTCTAATAATTTCAATACTCTTAGGTTTAGAAGTTGGAGATCTTATTTGAGTTAGAACCCGTAAAGAGTAGGGATAGTCTCAGGTATAGAGTTAGTAGTATTGCTGAGTTGGTAGATTGGATAGATATCCCAGACTCGCCTATGGGTACATCTAGGTTCTCTTCTCCAATAGTGAGTTGTCTTGTCAAGAGTATAGCTGAGAATACTAGGGTTATAGCCCACCTTAGGGTTATAGATGTTAGTAGAGCTGCCCTAGAATCTATTGTAGGGAGCTTAACTTTATGTGGTGTAGAGAGGATATTATTTATTAGAGGTGATATTGTTAAGGGCTCTACAATTATAAGAGATATAGAGCCAGAAGACGCTGTTGGTACTGTGAGAAGCTTAAAACTCAACATAGATCCTGGCCTGACTCTTAGCTTAAGAAAGAGTATTGATGAGATAATGAAGAGGTTAAGAGTAGGAGCTAGCTTCTACCTATTATTAAACTTAACTAGTAACAATATAGACGTTTTAGAGTATATAGTTAGAGAGGCGAAAACCTATAACTCAAAAATATATCCTTACATTATTCTCATGACTGAGAAGAATAGAGATAAATTATTGAGATTACTAGGTAGAGATAAGCTATGTGAGCCTCAAGAAGCTATAAGACTAGCTGATACGCTTAAAAGCTTAAGCCTAGACCCAGATGGCATACTATTATCCTCACCCCTAGACTTCAACAGCGGACTTGAAACATTAAGAGTATTGAGGAGGATTTTCTAGGTGAAAGAGTCTAAAGAACACCTAAGACACACTATTTGGGATACTCTACTTAAGAAGCGTGTAGCTAGACCCCCACTACCACCTCATGGTAGAATACCTAACTTTGAAGGAGCAGAGAGAGCTGCAGAGCTCTTGACAAGACTTTCTGAGTGGAGAAATGCTAAGGTAATTAAAGTAAATCCTGATAGTCCACAGAGATGGGTTAGATTAAGAGCTTTAAATGAAAATAAAATCTTACTAATGCCTACACCGAGAATTAGTGAAGGCTTTATACTACTAGATCCAAACCTAATACCTAGTAGGCTATATGGACTAGCCTCAACAATTAGGGGGGCTTTTAAGCTTGGAGTTAAGCTTAGAACTATTAATGAAATTATTAGGAGAGTAGAAAGAGTAGACTTTATAGTTGAGGGTAGTGTTGTAGTAAATATTTATGGAGAAAGACTCGGTAAAGGTGAGGGTTACGGTGAGCTAGAGTATGCTATACTACTAACTCTTAAACTCATAGATCCAGATATTAAGATAGCAACAACAGTCCACAATCTACAGGTACTTAGAGATAGAATACCGCAAGACCCCTATGATGTCCCTATAGACTATATTGTGACCCCATCTAGAATTATTAGAGTAGAAAATAGAGGAGAGAGACCTAAAGGGCTAATATGGAGTTTATTAAGTGAAGATAAAATACATAGTATACCATTACTTAAAGATATTCTAAGGCTTAGGAGTGAAGCTTAGACTTTCCTCTCAACTCTAGGATTTTAGAGGCTATTTGCTCTAATATTCTCCTTTTAGGTGCTACTTTATCTACTAAGACTCTCACTCTATAATCCCACCATTCTCTAGGATAAGATTTCTTCTCAATTTGAGGATTTAGGCCTAAAAGTTCTGCTGCGTTTTTAATCTCATCTATTGTAGGTTTTCTAACAGCTTTACTCTTAGGTATCCTCCTCCCAGAACTTCTACTTACAATTTCATCTATGTATACTGGCCATACTACTATCTTCTTACCTTTTAGTTCTTTACCTATACTCATCTCTCTAATTTAGCCTCTTCTATTAATATTGCGTTAACTACTCCATCCTGCCCTGGCCTAGATGTTACTACTGCTTTCCCAACACTCGTCTCTATTATTGCCCCCTTAACTATTACACCTTTTCTCGCATATTCTTTATTAGCCGGGACTTCTAAGACCTTAACTATCTTAGCCTTCTCTGCTTTCCCTGTTTTAGGGTTTGAAACTATAGCATATGCTACTCTAACAGCTCTAACCTTTATGCTCCCCCCTCTACATCTATCCACTATAACCTCACTCCTGCTAGAGAGTAGTGTATTTGTTGGAAGTTTACCCGTCATAGCCTTCCTCTTAACCTTATAATTCCTACTCCTAGCTCCTCCAGTCGGTTTCTTTAAGTCTCTTCCATGGTATACTGACACTCTAAGTCATCCTATTGTTGGACATAGGTTTTGAAGCTTATATAACTTAAGTTAATCTTCTACCTCAGCCCACCTCTTATAAATAGATGTTTTAATTCCTAGTGTATCCAGTATCTTCCCTACGCTAAAATCTACTAAGTCATCTATACTTTTAGGCTTAATATAGAATGATAGAGTTAAAGGTACTATAGTTGCACCCATGAGAGATAGTCTAAGTATATTTCTAAGCTCGGCTATGCCTAGAGGAGTCTCGCGTGGAGCTACTATAAGCTTTCTCTTAAGCCTTAGTATAGCTAGAGCTGCTCTACTAGTAAGAGTTGATGGTATACCATTGGCTATTAACCCTATAGTCTTCATACTAGCAGGAACTATAACCATAGAATCTGGCTGATTACTAGAACTTGCTAGAGGAGAAGTGAAGTCATAATCACCATATACTCTTGAGATTTTTGAAAGCTTCTCTCTCAATTCTTCAGGCTTATAATCCTCCTCATATAATGCTACATTATAAGCACCATCAGTCACTATTATACCTTTAACCTCTAGACCTAGAGACTGAACTACCTCAAGAAATCTAAGAGAGACTCTAATACCACTTGATCCAGTTATAGCTACAGATATACTATTAATCAAACTACTCCACACCCAAAGTAATCCTAAAAGCTATTATAAGGTGGAAGCCTATAGATACACGTCTTAACCTCTAACTAAGAGTGTTACACCACCAATATATGGCACCTTTACTGGAGCACCTCTTATAGATACAACTACACCTAAGACTACATCTTCAGGGTATCCAGCTATATTAAACCCATATACTGGAGGACACCTTCTAGGATCTCCAGAGTCTGGAGATATATTATTATCCCCCTTAGTTACATAACACTTGTAACCATGATTTTCATATACGTATATAACCCTATGTATTATGTATCTATCTCCAGACTTAAAGACTATAATATCGCCCTCTCTTACATCTTTCTTCTTAATAATTACTACTAGATCTCCAGTATGTAATAGTGGCTCCATACTCTTACCATCAACTGCTGCAAGTCCTCCACCTTGAAATCTAAATATAATGTAGATAATGACTATACCTATAATCATAGCTATACTAACAATTTCTTGGCTTAACTTAGCTCTACTCATAGTTAAACCTCGCTTATACTATTTAAATTTAAACCTTATATTTAGGGTTGATAGCTGTTTTGTGCGTTAGGTTTATAAGGGTTTTGTAGGATTTTTGGAGAAGTACTACTATACTAGGGAGGTAATGTTTATAAGATTTAATTTCTCATCCTATTCTAGGGATAAAAAATTAGATGTAAGCCCTTATGCCGTTGGGCTCGAAGGGTTCCCATGACCTCCGAGTGGAGTGGCTTGGTAGCAGCTGCGAAGCGCGGGGCAGGAGGCACAACTTACCCTAGGAGTATACAAAAACCTAGGATGGGAAACGGAATATATGGGACCTAGATTGGCTTTACTTAGTATTACCCCTGATCTAATATCAATTGGTGTATTCGCTGCTTATAGTATACTATCAAATATCAGGGTTATTGAAAGACACCCCTTGATTGAGGAGTTAGCTTTAGAAGCTGAGAGTGAAGTTAAAGAGCGTATTGGAGATCCTAAGAGGCTTACTGAGAATCCAATTATTCAAGCATATAGAAGATTCTTGTGGAGGCTTGGAGTAGATCCGACTAAGGTTAGGCCTAGCTCTGAGGCTTTAGCTAGGCGTATTCTACGCGGTGATAGGTTACCTAGGATTAATAGCTTAGTTGACTCAGGTAATATTGCTAGTATTAAGACACTAGTACCTATAGGAATATATGATTTAGATAAGATTAGTACACCTATGATATTGAGGTTTAGTATGAGTGGAGAGAAATTTAAGCCTATAGGCTCTCAGAATCTAGAGGTGTTAGAGGCCGGCTTACCTATAATAGTAGACTCTAGAGGATTAGTAATACACATATATCCTCATAGAGACTCTAGAGAGTCAATGATCACATTAGACACTAAGAAGGCAATTGTGGTAGGCTGCGGTGTCCCCGGCGTACCTAGAGATCTGGTAGTTAATGCTATTAGTATAGTTATAGATATTACGAGAAATATTAATCCCCAGGTTGAAGCTAGTAGTATAGTGGTGTCCCCATGAGTTTAACATATGATCCTGAAGATTTGAGGAGAGTAGCTGTTAAGATAGCAGAAGAGACTGCAGGCCTCCTTAGAGATTACGCCTGTACTAGCGAGTATATGGCTAACGTTAGGGGTGAAACCATAGTAGCTGATAAGATAGCAGAAGATTATATAATAGATGCTCTAAGAGGTGAGAATCTAAGAGTTAAGGGTATATCTGAGGAGAGAGGATTCTTTGGTGATGGTGATTTAATAACCATAATTGATCCTCTAGATGGTAGCTCTAACTATTCACACTGTATCTCTTGGGCTTCAGTATCACTTGCTTTCTCTCTAGATTTTAACTTAAGTAGTGTTATTGCTGGAGCTGTAGCTCCAGTATTTTACGGTAATACTTTCTCATTTAGTAGAGGTAAAGGGTGCTATCATGGAGGTTCTCCTGCTATGAGGTTCAAGGATAACAAGTGCCTTATATTCGCTTATGTAGAGGATCCTGCTATAGCTTCTACTATATTAGACTTCATTAAGAGTGATATGAGAGATTGTAAGATTAGGAGCTTGGGTAGTGCAGCTTTAGAGATATGCTATACCGCTATAGGAGCATCTAAGTTATTCATAGATGCTAGGATGAGACTTAGGAATGTTGATGTAGCTGCAGCCTTAGGATTTATTAGGGAGTGTGGAGGAGAAGCTTTCAATTCTAGAGGCGAGCCTCTAGACTCTACTATTACTAGAGTAGAGGTTGTTGGCGACGTTATTGCTTCTTTAGATAAAACTTTAGCCCTAAATACTTCAAAGACTATAGGTAAGGTTAGGGGATTAAGAGTATGACGTGCCACATAGCATACCTTATAGATGACTCTATTATAGTACCAGACTTTGAATCTTCAAGGAGACTATACTCTAAGAGCTTCTACGGTACACCTATCGGAGTAAAGAAGCCTAAGAGAGCAGATTTTAATGCCCCACTAAAACTAAGCCTAATAGAGGCACTATATTTAGTAGAGAAGGGGGAGCTAAAAGTAGTAGATATGCAGGGTAAGGCTCTAGATATTGATGAGCTTAGAAGAATAGCTTTAAAAAGTGAGAATGAATACATAATATACCAAATATATAAGGACCTAAGAGAGAAGGAATTAATAGTGAGATCAGGCTTAAAATATGGAGGCGCCTTCACAGTATACAGGATAGGACCTGGCTTAGAACATGCCCCTTACATAGTTCACATCTATAGAAGAGATGAGAATTTAGATCCTATAGAAATTATAAGAGCTGGGAGAGTTGGGCATAGTGTTAGGAAGACATTCACATTAGCATTCCTAGCTAGAGATGGTAAACCTATCTATATAATGTTTAAATGGGTTAAACTATAATACTAAGTAAGGTGTGAATATTGAAAATAAATATAGAGAACTATGGAGTCCTCAATATTGAAAACTTAAACCCCAAACCCTCCCCCCTGGGATTAAAGTGTAACCCAGCATGCCCCTACTATACATGCCTAAAAGATTCACTAGTCATATCAAAGAGTACTATTAGAGGATTCCAGGTCAAAATAGCAACATGCCTATTATTAGGGAGCCAATGTATAGGTTTTAAATGTAGATTCTATGTCTGTAAGCTCAGAGCTAATATTAACGGCGAGTGTATGCTAGTCTCAAAGTATAAAGCTTAAAACTATAAAAGCCTCTAAAGCTCAAAGAGCTAAACAAACTATTAGCTCCTAAGTATACTCTCATAGCTAGAAGCTTACACCACTACCTAGCAAACTTACAGGTCGCTATCAATTCTAGCTAAGTAGAGCTCAGCCTACCCGAGTATTCTCATAGCCTCTAAAACTATATAGCACAGTATGGTTAACTAGATTCTAGGTACCATCTAGGAGTGACTAAATGAGTGTCTCATTAATTAAGATCGAGGAGCTATCTAGGAGAAGTGTAGTTTAATGCTATTGTATTCTTACTCGGGTCTTAGTATTAATTCTCTAAGTTTATAGTCTGTTTGAGCCCTACTAGCTATATCGATTACCCATTTCCCGCTTAACCTTCTCTTATTGGCTAGTATTTCTATAGCCTTCTCTGGCTGGATTTCTAGGGTTCCCTCTATTTTTGGTAATATTTCTCTCAGCTTAGCTAGCGCTTTGTGGTGGTAATTGCAGAGGTTTAGTGATTTTATTGTATTTAATGATTCTCTACCACATATTATGCATGGCTTTATAGGTTGTTTGGCTTTAAGTGCTACCGCTATGTCTTCACCTACTTTATTCAGTCTTAGCTTATAGCTAGCTATTAGGTTTATGAGGGTTTTCTTCGCCTCATCTATAACATTTCTCCTAGATACTCTATTATATCTTATGTCTTCTAGTTTTTTCTCAAAATTTCTTGTTAAGTCTACTGTTGAGAGTTCTGGAAACAGCTCTCTTATTATATATGCTATTGTATAGCCTAGATCTGTTACTATAACTCTCCCCTTCTCTTGCTTTAAGTAGTTTCTTTTAAATAAAGTCTCTATTATCCTAGCTCTCGTAGATTCTGTACCTATCTCTACACTCTCCATCCATTTTAATAGTGATATTTTAGATATTCCTATTGGAGGCTTACTCCAAGCTACTATTAATTTGACGTTATCTATAACTACAGTATCTCCCCTAGATAGCTCTGGTAATATGAGCTCTCTAGGTTTAAGGAATGGATAGTATCTGAGCCATCCCTCACTAATAACTCTAACACCGTATGCTTCATAAACCCTACCTGTAGAGTCTCTAAGTTCAGTCTTCTGTCTTACTATAATAGCTCTCTTAGAGAATGCTGCTAGAAATCTTCTAACTATAAGGTCATATATTAGTTTTTGATAATTGCTAAGCTTATTAGGCTTTTCACCTGTAGGGTATATTGCTGGGTGTGCTGGGTCATCCATTTTACCTTGTACTGGTTTTAGAACGCCACTTGTTTCTATTAGAAGACTCTTCACTAAGCTAGAGTATTCAGGATTATTCTCTAGCTTACTCATTATACTCATATAATCTATTGTTGAGGGGAGCTTCTGGCTATTAGTTCTAGGGTAGCTTATGAGAGCTTCTAGGTATAGATCTTCTGCTATCTCCTGAGTCTTCATAGGTGATAGCCCGTATATCCTAGCTGCCTCTCTCTGTAAATCTCCAAGATTAAATGCTGGAGGTGGATCTACATGCTCACTACTTACTATATACTTATCAACTATAAGCCTCCTACTTTCTAAGATCTCTCTCTTAATACCCTCCGCACTACGTTTAGTGAGTATACTTGAGTCTACTAGACGCGCTTTAAACCCTAATCTACCTCTTCTAATACTAACTACTAGCGAGATTTTAGGTTGAGGAACGTGTAGGTTAATATCCTCCCATCTCTTAACAGCTTCTACTAGAGTAGGGCTCTGAACTCTACCAGCACTAAGTACTACTTTCCTTCCAGTAGCTACCTTAACAGCCTCCATGAGAGCTCTTGATACATTAATACCCCATAGCCAGTCTAGCTCACTCCTAGCTAATCCAGCTTCAATCATCTCTCTATCTAGAGGTTGGAGATTATTAAATGCTACCGTAATATCCTTAACTGCTAGTGCTGAGAACTTCATCCTCTGAGATCTGCTAGGGTCTCCTAGAGCCTCTATAATCTTATAGCATATGACACTACCTTCAATATCGTAATCACAAGCACTAATATAAGATGAAGCTTTTGGTAGGATTACTTCAAGTGTTTTATAGAATTTTTTGAGATGCGAAGCTTTACTATCAAATTCCCATATAGGTCTCCAAGTATAATCAAATACTGGGAATCCCCTATAACTTGTATATAGTCCAAAGAGGTGGCCTGCACTTGAGACTATTATAAGGTTTGAGGTATTAACTCTAAGTATCCAGTATGGTATCCCGTTAATACTACACTTTAGAGGCGTAGCATTTAGAGCTTTAGCTATTCTCTCCCCAGCTCTAGGCTTCTCTGCTATTAACACTATGTAATTAGCTGGGAGTCTACACTTATACTGGCTCACTATATTAACCCACTATAAGCTTATAACGGTATTGGAATTGTTAAGACCAGGAGAACCCCATATAGTATTGAGGTTATTAAGCTCACATTTGGACTACTCTCTACCTTCATAGCTGGACCCGGATGCTTACCCCCGGATATAAAGTATAATAGTATGGCTATGAGTGCAAAGAATATGAAGTTAGGATTAAAAACAGCCATAGCTACGAGTACTAGAATAAATAGCCTACTAATAATACTGTGAGCTATAGAGCCGGCAACACCTCTCACAATATGCCCCCCATCAAGCATAGCTATAGGTATAAGGTTTAGGAATGTAACAAAGAATACGACGTAGGAAGCAAACGCTAGCGGACTTAAGAGCATATAGCCTTCACCACGCCATGCTAAGCTATGAATAATAATGAAAGATAGAGGAACAATATTTAAAGTTAAAGTACCTTCAGGGAGAGTAGTTACAGATACTGAACTTAAAACACCATAAACTGCTAGAGGAATAGCCACAATATATCCCGCGAGAGGACCGGCTAAAGCCATTAAAGATAGAGAGTTACCAGAAGGTGGGAGCCACCTGAGATTTATAACTGCCCCAAAAGTACCTAAGAATCCTAACTGTAATGGTGGAGCTGGGATTAGGTATGGTAAACTTGACGGAGTTTTATATAGTCTCATAAAACTCCAGTGACCGAGCTCATGTATAATTAGAGGTATTAGTAGTCCTATAACGTATGCTATAGGGCTCCAAGCTAGTCCTTGAGCTCCTACAAGAGACTCTCTGGCCCCCGATAAGGCTAGACCTGATAAGAATACTGTGAATAGAGTAGTAATAGCTAATCCAATATTAATAGCTAAATTATGAGACTCTCTCCCCTCGAATACATATAATACTAAACCTCTCTCATCTCGTGAAAGTAGCGGGTTACAGTTACTAGCTGTTAGCTTAGGGTATAGGTTTGTGAGAGTATCCTCTAAGTTGTCCCACTTCTTTGGGAGTCCTAGTATTAAGTCTAGCCTAGACCCATAGCTGTACTCGCCTAGAATCTCGAAATACTCAGAGACTATAGATCTACATATATTTAGAGTATGCTCACTCAATTCTACCAGCCACTTCACGAGTAAGCTTAACTAGTAATGATAAAGGAATACTCTGCCTTAACCCAGAGCTCGTGTATCTCAAGATAGATACTGGTAGAATACCGTTTTCAACCTCATACTTAGCTATAATAACTGGATCTGTAGATCTCACAGCTTCAGGAGATACTAGAGGAGGAGCTCCTCTACTCAACTGTAGTGCTCTAATAGCTATAATCCTAGCTTTCTCAAATCTAGTAAGCTTAGGGGGCCCTACTAATATCTCTTCTCTTATACGTGGATATGCACTATAATACTCAAGCTTAGCATTAGCTTTCATCTATACTCCTAAATGTGTCTTATTTTAAGCGAAACCTTAATATTCAACGCTTAACCCTCACTACCCCTCTACCAAACTTCTCATGAGCTCTAGCTAGGTGTCCTGAGGCTAGAGCTGCTAGTAGGTTTAATTCTCCAGCTAATACTGTAGCTGCTATTATCTCTGCAAACTTTAATGCATTAACTCCTGGCGGATTCCCTCCCCCCTCTACACCTAGTAGTCTTAATGCTTCCCTCTGTGCTGGGAGCCTAGTGCCTCCACCTATAGTGCCTACTTCAAGGCTTGGTAGAGTTACTGATATGTATAGATCTCTATCTCTAAGCTCTGTCCATGTGAACCCCATACTACTCTCTACCACTTGAGCAGCATCTTGCCCTGTTGCTATAAATATAGCCGCTATAATGTTGGCATAGTGAGCATTAAAACTATTACTACCAGCTACTGCACTCCCTAATAAGTTCTTAGTAATGTTGATATAGTGTATGAGCTCAGGTTTAGCTTTGAGAATATTCTCTACTATATTCTCTCTTACTACTGCCTCAGCTATGACATATTTACCTCTACCTAAGAGTCTATTTATGATAGCTGGCTTCTTATCAGTACACATATTCCCGCTTAAAGATATACATCTAGCAGGGCCATCATATGATGACTCTATATATGAGCATATCTTGTCACTAGCTAATGTAGCCATATTCATCCCCATGGCATCCCCCGTCTTATAGACTAGTCTTAGCCATACTAGGTTACCTACTATAAATGGCTGCACATCAATTAGGCTACCATGCCTTGTAGCCTCGCTTACCTTAGCTTTAAATGCTTCTATATTACTTTTAGTCCACTCTATGAATCTTAAAGCCTCCTCAACACTAGGAGTCCATATTAGAGGAGCTCTAGTCATACCATCCTTCAAAACCCTAGTTTTAGCACCACCACTAAGTGTTATAGCTTTAACACCTCTATTAACACTTGCTATAAGTGCTCCTTCAGTAGTTGCTAGGGGTACATAGAATTCCCCACTAGCATATTCTCCATCAACTCTCAGGGGGCCTACAATACCTACAGGGATCTGTACTGCTCCTATAGCATTCTCAATATTACGGCCATAGACCTCTTCAAAGTCTATTATAGTACTAGCTATGCTAGGCATACTAACCCCAGTCTTCTTCTCTAAGTATACTCTCCTAGCTAGGACTGCTAGGTTAGCATTTCCTAGATGCTCTTCAAGCTTGCTTAGAGAGACTTCTCCCTTATCAATCTTAGATATAATCTCTTCTATATTTAGAGTCTTCTCCACTTTAAGTTCACCTTAGATTACTGGTCTAAACTTTAAACCATATATGATTACTCCTGTCTCTCCATCTTCTCCAATCCTCCTAAACACTGCTTCTAGCTGTGATCCTATTTTAATATCTTCGGGGTTAGCGTCTGTTATTTCAGCTATAATTCTTGTAACTCCGAGATCTATAAGGCCCAGTATAACTGGGCTTCTCTCTCTAGCATCACTATCTACAGCATATACTATACTATAGCTTAAGACTTTCCCTACTCTTGGGAGCTCTACCTCTTCTAAGTCTCTAGAGCTACAGTATGGGCAGGCACTAGCTGGTGGGTAATGTACTCTACCACAGTTTTTACACTTACACCCTATAAGCCTATACCTATATATTCTACTCCTCCAAACTACTGGCGGGCTCTTAGACAGCATCTACTCTACACCTCTAAGGTATACTACGTAGGAGTTTGAGCCAAAACCATTAACTGATACTACAAGTCCACTCTTAGCATCCGGAACTTTCAATCCAGGAAATATACCAGCTATCTGTGATGCTACCTCAGCAACCTGGTATACACTAGTAGCTCCTATAGGGTGACCTCTAGCTTTTAAGCCACCACTAGGATTAACAACTGGACCGTCTCCATTTACTGTAAAGTATCCATTTGCTACAGCTTCAGCAGCTTTACCCCTCTCTGCTAGTCTTAATGACTCTAGCTGGAGTATAGCTGATATAGTGTATGAGTCGTGGAGCTCAATAACATCAATCCTCTTTAAGTCGAGCTTCTCAGTTAACCTACTGTAGGCTAACTCTAGAGAATCTATTCTTAGAGGATCTGGGCTTAAAGTTATACTAGGGTACCCTACTGCAGACTCTACAGCTACAATCTCTGCTAGAGCATCTCTAGGTTTAGACTCTACTACTAGAGCTGCAGCACCATCACCTATAGGGAATGTATCTAGTAGAGTTATAGGATCTGCTATAGGCATAGCGTCTAAGACCTTCTCAGGTGTTATTGTGAAGCGTAACATAGCGTATGGGTTAAGCTTAGCATTAGAGTGCATAAGTGCAGGCCAGTATGCTAATGTTAACCTGTCAACCTTATAAGTCTCCATGTATAGCCTCATAAGTATGCCAGCTATACCACCTAAACCTATACTATAGAGAGATTCACTCTCAGAGTCATTAAGCAGGGATATATGCTTATATGTTACTGCTGACGGATAATTCGATAGTTTATCAACACCAACAACTAAGACTTTAGATGCTAACCTGCTATCAACCAGAGATTTAGCCATTAGTACTGCCGTAGCACCAGAAACCTCCCCGGCTTCAACGTTAAAAGCCCTAGCATTCCTTAATCCTAACGCTGACGCTATATATGAGGCTAAGTCTAGCTGTGGCTCCTGAAGGTAGGATATACTAGATGCTACAATGACATAGTCTACGTTCTCTACACTACTACTGTCTAGCTTAAATACAGCATCAGATGCTAGCCTCCTAATACTCTTATCATAGTGCCTATCAATATTAATCATGGATGCCCCTGTTATGTAAGCCATGCTACGCCACCTATTCTCTAATAACTCTCAGTAGCCTCCTAAACTTAGAGTACTGAGAGTAGGTTATCATAACTTTATTCTTAATATAATAGTCTACTGTTGGAGCCCTCTCTCTACTCTCATCAATACTATCTGTGACTATTAAGCTATAAGCATCGCTCCCTGCACCACTACCAAAGGGTGCTACTAGTATCCTCTCTCCTGGCTTAGCATAGTCTAGTACTCTAGCTAAGCCTATGAGAGCACTGCCATTATAGGTATTGCCTATTATTGGAGTAACTAGGCCTAGCTTAATCTGCTCAGCTTTGAATCCAAGCATTTCCCCAACCTTTAATGGGAACCTACCATTAGGCTGATGGAATACAGCATAGTTGAAGTCTGATGGCTTTAAGCCTAGAGAATCCATTAACCCCCTTACAGCCTCTACTATATGCTTAAAGTACGCCGGCTCACCCGTAAAACCCTCACCATGCCTAGGGTAGGGGGATCCCTCACGTCTCCAGAAGTCTGGGGTATCTGTAATATATGAGAAACTACCCTCAAAATATGCTGCTGACCCACTACTACCTCCTAATATGAGTGTTGCCGCCCCGCTAGAAGCTGTAAACTCTAAGACATCGCCTGGATTAGCCTGAGAAGTATCACTACCAACTACTAGAGCATACTTAACCATACCTGAGGCTATGAGACCAATAGATGCTCTCAACCCCTCACTAGCAGCTCTACAAGCAAACTCCAAATCACTAGCCATAGTTAAAGGCGTTATACCCAACACTTCAGCTATAATAGTAGCACTAGGCTTGACAGCATAAGGCTTAGACTCTGAGCCAAAAAACACAGCACCAATATCGCTCGGGTTAATATTAGCTCTCTTCAGAGCATTAATAGAAGCCTCAACACCCATAGTCGTAGAGTCTTCATCAGGCCCAGCAACAGACCTCTCAACCATACCAAGAGCCTTCCACTGATAATCACTCCAACCCCACTCCCTAGCAATTTCAACCATAGAAATCCTAAACCTAGGAATATAAACACCCCAACCACGAATACCAACACTACTCTCAGGTCTAGCAGCACACAAAACAAAACACCTAAAACTATACTAAAGCTACTCCTATTTAAGCTTTTAGGCAAAAAATGAAACAAAAACTAGACAAAAGACTAAAAGAGATAACTAACAACGGAAACCCAACATATACAAACGCAGATAAATAGAAGCAAACACGCCAAGAAGCAAAATGCCGCCGGGGGGATTCGAACCCCCGACCACCCGGTCTTCAGCCGGGCGCTCTCCCGCTGAGCTACGGCGGCCCCTAAGATTATATTATAACCGGAGTATATAAAACTTTAAAATCTATTAGGAATTCTTTGAATAATCTATAATTCTCTCTGGGTATGTAAGTACTCTAAGCCCTCTAATAGCATCTCCTCTCCTAATATATGATATTAGTGTAACTCTTAGCATTGACGCTGCTGTTAAACCACTATAGAGTGGACCTCTAGTTGATATAACTATTGGCACTTTAATATTTGCACTCCTAATAACCATATCTGATGATGCTCTCCC
Source organism: Thermoproteota archaeon (assembly GCA_030549835.1). GTDB lineage: Archaea > Thermoproteota > Thermoprotei_A > Sulfolobales > Acidilobaceae > DSZV01. The sequence goes on along the minus strand of JAUQQR010000001.1, from coordinate 50,953 downwards.
AGTTGTGATTACTATTGAGTTTTCAGTAGCTATATTATGAGTTACTGCTAGGCCTACTAGCTTAGCTATAGAAGTGTGCCTACTAACATCATGAGCTATGATAGCTCTCCTATTTACTAAATCATATATGCCTGATGTGTGCATAGCTAAACCTTTAGTAATAGAGATTGTTCTCCTATTAAAATCTAGGAAAATATCGACTATAGTCTTCCAAGAGACTTTGAGATTAGAATTCACTATTAATCCTTTAGCTGCTAATCTTCTACAAATAACCTCTTAGGTTCAATATTTACCTTTAAATATACCTGAGTAATTCTACTCTCTAAGTCAAAATCAATTTTCTCAATATCAGATAATGATGATACTAGACCATCACCTATAAGAACACCTAATACTGTTTCCTCAATATGAGCTGAGGTTAAAACAAGCATAGTATATAATTTGCCATTAGTGTATAAGTCTAGTCTCTCATCAATAGCTATAGTGGAGTCTACTAGAGTCAAGGTAGAGTTGAGGAGTGAAGCTCAACCTATAATATTTAGTATTGGAGAATACTCTTAGGGATATAGTTGAGTCCATTAAAGCCCAAGCTAAGAGTAGAGGCATAGACTTTGGCGATATACGCTTAGATGCTATTAGGAGTATAGACATTCAAGAAGCTCAATCAATAGTAAGCTTTATAGCTAGGAGAGTTCTCTTGAGAGTTTGAGGGATAAACACTTAGATTTAAGGCACTTATCAGGCAGATGTCCTATATGTGGCTTATATCCGATACTTGGTTTATTTAAGAGGGAGAGGGGCGAGGTATTCTCTAGAGATGTTATTGAGCTTAGATGCCTCTGCGGATACTCCTATACACTCGATCAATATGTATGCCCAGTATGTGGTAATAGTGATAAAAAATTATTTAACCTATACATTATAGGAGAGGTTACTTATAGGGTATGTACTAGGTGTAAACACACACTAGGTGTTATCAGAGAGTTTAGAGATATAGACTTAGATCTATTAACACTAATAGTAGCGTATGGCTTAATCCTCCTCTCTAAATCTCTTAGTGGTACTTAATAGGCTTAATTTCATTTATTAATTGTGAAATAGCATGAGTAGCGGTAATATTAGGGTACTTGGTAGTGGGAGGGAGGTTGGTAGGGCTGCTATCCTAGTTGAAAGTAGTGGTGGTTCTATACTCTTAGATTATGGTGTTAATTTTGATGAGAGAGATAATCCTATATTTCCAGAGCATGTTAGGCCTAGGGATTTGTCTGCGCTTATTTTAACTCATAGCCACCTAGACCATGTGGGGGCGGCTCCTATGCTCTATATTAGTAGTGGGCCTCCCCTATATGCTACATCCCTAACCCTAGATGTTTCAAGGCTACTCCTCTATGATATGATTAAGCTTAGCGGGCCTAACCTGCCCTTCGATGAGAGTATTGTAGCTGAGATGATTGCTAGAGGTACTCATTTAAACTATGGAGAGATTGTTGAGGTTAGCGATTTTAAGTTTAAGCTCTTACCCTCAGGCCATATTCCTGGTAGTGCTAGTGTTCTCATTGAGGCTAGAGATAAGACTATACTATATACTAGTGATGTTAACGTTATGGAGACTAAGCTTATGAGGCCTGCTGAGCTTAGAGACCTAGAGGCTAATATTGTCATTATAGAGTCTACATATGGATCAACAAATCACCCCCCGAGAGTGGAGACTGAGAGTAGATTCTATGAGTCTATTAGGGAAGTTGTTGAGGGTAACGGAGTAGTCTTAATTCCAGCTTTTAGTGTGAGTAGAGGGCAGGAGATCCTATGTATTCTAGCAGAGAGAGATCCAGGGTGGCCTATATGGGTTGATGGAATGATTAGGGATGTTGCTGAGCTCTACTTACAAAACCCAGGCTATATTAGAATGTATGGCTTACTAGTTAAGGCTATGAGAGAGTTTAACATAGTTAGAGGGTGGCATGACAGGAAGATGGCTTATAAGGAATCTGGGGTTATAATTGCAAGCTCAGGTATGCTTAAGGGTGGACCTAGCCTATACTATTTAAGGAAAATAGCTGATAACCCTAGAAACGCATTATTCCTAGTAAGCTTTCAGGGTAGGGGGACTCCTGGTAGACAGATACTAGAGACGGGGTTTGCACTCCAGGAAGAGATACCTATTAGGGCTAGAGTAGAGTGGTTTGATTTCTCAAGTCATATAGACCAGAGGGGTATACTTGAGCTCCTTAAAAACATGAAGAATATCGAGAAAGTAATACTAGTACATGGTGTGCCGAAGGCTCAGAGTATCCTAGCATCTAAGATAACCGAGGAATTTGGATTTGAAGTCCTAAATCCAGGTGTAGGAGAATCTATAAGCTTCTAGCTCTTACTCTGCTTATCAACATCAATAACCTGCTTACACGAGATTTTACCTAGAACCTCCTGGAGTTTATCTTCTGTAGTCTTAAATGTGTATAGGTATCTCTTAGTCCTAGCTTTAATCTTAACAATATTACTCTTCCTCACCCTCTTAACCCTACACTCCTCAGCCCTCTTAGCTATCTCAATGAATCTATCTAAACTAGTAATCTCTAGAGGCAAACCATACACCTATTAAGCATCTACTAGCTTAAACCCTATAAGAATACTTGCTGAATTACAGCCAAGCCTAATGTAGCTGTCTCGAGTTTTATAGATGTTTATATTAGTTTATATCATTGAAGATTATAATCCATATCTACCTATTCTTAATGCTGAGGGCCACCTGATGAGAGAGTAGAGAGCTTATAAATAGAAGCCCTCCCCTAGGGTGGCTCTCTATGAATACTTAAAATGTGGTGTGCCTAGGGGTCACCTGAACGCCCTTAAGCCCGATGAAAACCCGAGCGGGATGCAGGAGAACAAGGGATGAGGCTATGAAATCACCCGATATAAATCTATATAAGAGCTGAATCCCACGCAGCCCATAACACCTATTTATAAGGCTTCTAGGCTACTATGCTATTATACCGGGTGTTATAGAGTATTGAGTGAAGATAGGTTAGTTATCAGAGTTGGGGATAAAGATATTGAGATCAACGAGGAAACACTGAAGATACTAAGAAAGTATAAGAGGACTGAGATGACACTAGAACAGCTAGCAGCATCCCTAAGCTTAGAGGGCTGGGAGGAGGCTTACGAGCTAGTCAAGAAGATCCCCCTATGGGTTATGGATATCGAGCCTACAATGTGGAGCACCATATTCAAGAAGCATGCTAGTGAAGCTAAGAAGAAGAGCTAAGGATTCAGCTTTGATATCATCGCCTCATCTCTTATTCTCCTGCGTTGGCCTTGGATTTGCATCACCCTCTGGAGGCTTTTAGGGTGGCCTCTGGACACTCCACATTTTGAGTAATGCTACCCTTTGGGGAGGGCTTTCATTTATAAGCTCTCTACTCTCTCACCAGGTGGCCCTCAGCATTAGGGATAGTAGGGGTAGTTTACGAGATTTCCTCTATAGCAGGAGAATGATATAAACTAGTATGAATAACTATAAAACTCGAGACAGCTACATTAGGCATCAGCTAATATAAATAGCTATAGAGTCCGGAAACGTTGCATTCGGCAGTAGAGTGATTACTAGCAATTTATTAGAGATGTATTAAAGCACAGAGTTTTAACAATGATTATTTAAGGCTATAATTGATACTTTATTTAAACTCTGCCGTATACATTTATTAAAGGTAGGGTATTTATAAGGTGTTAAGCTTGGTAAAACAGCTAGAGTCATATGAGAGTAAAGCTTTGGGTCTAATTAAAAGTAATGGTGGAGTAATGTATCAAAGTGAGCTTTGGAAAAAGCTAGAGTTAGATAGTAGAGAAGGATCACGTCTTGTTCAGAGACTTTTAAAGAAGGGTCTCATAAGGAGGGAGAAGGTTCTAGTTAATGGTCGTAAAACATTTAAATTATATATAGTTGAAAGTAATAGTAGAGATCCAGTACTACATGTTAACATAGAGAGTATACTTGGAATACCATGTACTGTATGCCCCTATATAGATCAATGCGAGCTTGGCGGATTCTATGAGCCTATGACATGTATATTATTAGATTCATGGATAGATAAGATGCTAGCTAGTAAGGAAAAGCGTATCTATTAATACATTAGGCGGGGCATCTGTTCTAAGCCCTGTAGGAGTGAAATGAGTAGGGGTAGCTTTAAATCCTCTACTAATCAAAGCCTCTATAGCCTTATCTCTAGGTGGTGTTTTGGTTTTTAAAGTAGAAGCTATCGCATCTAGCCTTTGATGTATATATCTCTGAATTTTAGCTTCTCCCCTCAACACCTCTAGGAGCCTTACTATCCTCTTATAAGTCCCAATGTAACTATATAATTCTAGTCTACTAGTAACTTCTTCAAGGAGGTTTCCATCAAAAATATCTCCAGTCCAGAGCGGGCCTAACATTATCTTGTTATGGCATTTAATATTATCGTTGATGTTGGGGTCTGTTGTAACATATGCTAGGTCTTTACAGTAGTACGCGTATCCTATATCTTTATCTAGCATTTCCTGAGCTTTACGAGCACTCCTACCTATTAATAGGTAAATCCTAATATAGTAATCTATATATGCTGATAGTAGGGGTTTAATCCATTTATCGTGTCCAGCTGCTACCCTAGCTATATACCCTATTAATGCTCTAACAGCTACTTCTCTAGACTGTGGTATCTTATAAGTATTAATCTGATATCTCCTTAAAGCTTTAAGTCTCTTAGAGCCTTCTAATACAGCAGTATCAGTAGCTGTAACCATGAGTAGCCCCATATTGCCTATGAGGTTTAATGATGCATTAATAAATGGAGCTGGTGAACCGTAGGGATCAATATCTACTACTAAGATAGGAACACCTATAGCCTTAAGCTTATACATGTAGGCATTAGCTTCTGATAGGGTATGTATTATTTTATCCCATAGATTATTTAACCCTATATTAGCCTCTATGAGTCTATATGCTTTAACATCTATATCGCCACAGTATACTTTATTAACACCTTCAACTTCAACAGCATACCTAAGACACCTTATACCAGTAGCTGCTAGAGGCTCAACAATATTTACTGGCTTATGTGGAGCATACTTATCAATATACACTGATAAGATTATTACACTTAAATCTCTATTAAACTCCATAGCTGGATTATAAAATACTGGAAGCCATGCTGGTTCAAGTCTCCCAGATATAACTAGACTTTTCGGGTCTGGTATGTATGCTATAATCTTACCCTCACTTACTACAGCCAGCCTCCCTAGCAATACTTAAAGCCACCTTCCCAGCTTGTCTTAATAATATAGATCTATTATCTATAGTAACCTCTACAATAGGACCCAGGGATAATATAATATCATAAATCTCTGGATTAATACTAGATAATTTCCTATGAATTACGGCCACGATAGGCTTACTACATGTTAATCCTTTAATAATAGATTCTTTAAGTTGAGGTACTAATAGCTCCATTGGCCCTATCTCATCTATAGCTATTACGTGCGCGTTCTTAATAGCTTTCTCTAAAGCTGGGACTCCAACTTTTAAGACATCATCAACTACGACAGTATACTTACCTACTCTCAGTCTCCCTGGAGCCCCTACTCTAGCTAGCCACCCTCTAGCATTATTCTCAATATCTACTATCTGGAATCCTTCTCTTAGTCCTCGAGCTCTAACCTCAGGCGCATATATTCCACCTACAATACACCCTAGATTTTTTAAATTTCTAACTATCTCCATGAATATAGTACTCTTACCTACTCCAGGAGCTCCAGTTATGAAGTAACTATTAGCCAATAGTCTTCATCTCGTCGAGTTATTACAGGCTTGAGGTTTAAGATTCCTTTAACTCTCTCTTTATAATATCTATTATCTCTCTTGTAGTATATGCTTCTATGTCTTCCTTTTTTAATAATCTTAATATATCATTATCATCAATTACAGTATAGTTTTTAGTTTCCGCTACTCTACTTAGCCTCTTTGAGTTAATATACTTATTAATAATGCTATCTATACTCTCTCTGCCATGCCTTATTACTAGTGATATTTTAACTCCACCTCTATTACCTACGATATCAAATGTTGTTTTCTTAGCATGAGCTACTCTGAACCCTGTCTGTGAGAGTGTTTTTAATATTATATTCTCACAGTCTAAGTCTGGTTTAATTCTCATAGCCTCACTATGCTTTACTCTCTTAAATACGTCTATAGATACTAGTATGTCTTCACCGAACATTTCTACTAATTTCTGAGCCTTATCTAGGGCTGGCTCTATACTTCCCCTCTCATACTCATATACTGTTCTCCTAGATGCTCCAATAGCGTGTGCTACATTACCTAGACTTAATCCTAGTTTTAGCCTCTTCCTCCTTAAAATCTCACTATTAACCTTAACCTTGAATGTCTCCCCGCTCTGGTAGACATATATACTTACCTTCCCAGATACTAGGCCTCTAAGAGTTTCTGGTGTAATAACTTTAATACCATGTTTCTCATAAGCCATATCATCTAGTAACTCTTTACCTCCAACTCTACTAGCAACTATTAATGCTCCAGCATTCATAGCTGAAGCAATAGACTTTAACTCTTCAATCTCAGCCTTAGATACGTAGTTTAAGTCATCTACAACTTTCAGGAGAGTAAGCCTCCCATCTTTAAGCTTTAACCCCACGTCGATACTCCTCCTAGAAGGACTTCTAGGATAATCTAGGACTGTAAAATCTTTTACATTACCATAAATAGCTCCAATAACCTTATATAGTGTTTCCGTTGAAGATTTAGACTCCATTAGCATCCACTCTACAGCCACACAACCAAAATACTATAATGTATATTTCAGCTTATAAAAGTTACAACCGAAAGCTTAGCCCTTTAGGGCGGGGAGGAGATCAGACCTTAATCCGACATCTATGAGCATATACCCCTATATAATAATTAATTTCTATTCTTAACTATGTTAATATTCTGGTGGCTTAAACTATGAATCTACCTAGTGTAGGTAAGTTTAAGGATATATTAGAGGATTTAATCAATACAATGGATAGTGAGGAGTCTAAGGGAGGATATCTTACAGGGTTTAGGAGAGGAGGAGTTATAGTATTAGAATATTTTAATGGGCCTATAGCAGTTATAGGCGATATACATGGAGACTACAATACATTAGATAAGATACTAGGTAATTTAGAAGAGTTGGAGGTAATAGGTAGGGGGTTAGTAGTATTTCTAGGAGATTATATTGATAGAGGTCCCCCTGAAGGTCAAATTGCAACCCTAGCGAGACTATATGATCTAAAGAAGCAGTTAGGAGAGAAGATTATACTGCTAAGAGGTAATCATGAGCCACCTCAAGGTCTAGACCCTTATCCCCACGATTACCGTGAAGCTTTACTTGAGATCTACGGATCTATAGGGTACGACTTATATGTTCATTCAAGGAGATTTTTCGATAAGCTACCTCATGCTCTAATAATTAGAAACCATATATTAGCATTACATGGAGGACCTCCGACAATAACTGAAGCTATAGACCCCCTAGAATACCTAGCATGGGATAGGGGAGGTAGTTTAGAGGAGATACTATGGAATGATCCATCAGAATTTATAGAGTATAAGGCTCCAAACCCTAGAGGTGCTGGGAGCCTATGGGGGCCTAGGGTTACAGAGTATTCTCTAAACTTAACTAAAACAAGGTTAATAGTTAGGGGACATGAGGCTACAGCACTTGGGTATAAGTTTAACCATAAAGGTAAGGTTTTAACACTATTCTCTAGACTAGGTGCCCCATACTATAACTATGCAGCAGCATACCTAGCATGTGAGGAGTTAGAGGCTTTAGTCTCTAATATATTAAGGTGTTTAAAGACTATAAGCTAGTTTACTTTATTAAATATTGTAGCTGGGCATCCTCGATCTACTGCTAACTCGTTAATCTTACTACATATATTACAGAAAGCTTTCTGGTATAATATATAGTCTACCTTACCTGTTGCTTCATAGGAGGATGTAATATCTTTTGCAGTTTTCCTTAGAATCTCTAGGAGCTTATTATTAGAATGTATTTTTTTAATATACTTATCTCCTCTCTTACCCTCTAAGTATTGAGTTATGGCTGCAGGAGTAGTACCTAGAATCTTAGCAACACTATATCTGTTAAGATTATACTCTTCTATTAGAATCTTAGCTAGACTAGCTCTAATAGATGGGAATACAGCTCTAGCTGCATGCTCGCATGGAAGCTCGCCCTTAACACCTTTTCTTAGAGCTCTCACTTTTACGAGCACCCATTATAATAGGTGGATTGCTCAGCCTTTTAAGTTAGAACATATATGTTTGGCTATAATATAGATTTATTTATTTAAAATCTCTCTTAGAATATTCTTCTCTTTAGTAGATAGATGGAATAACACTCCAGTACGGTTCTTTACTAGACTAGGGGGTTTAATCTCACCGTCATAGTAAACGTAGCCAGAGTTTAGAGCTTCAATTATGAGATTTGAATGCCATTGTGATGCAGCATATCTAAGCTCATCCTCGAATCTCATGATGGTTTTAATCTCAGCTTCTCCAGGCGTAGCTCCACATACTAGGCAGTAGAAGTCTGGTGTTAGAGATTTAAACATACACCTAGGACATCTTAGTAGAGTAGGGTTTCCATATCTTTCCCATAACTCTCTTAGACTAGCAATAATGTGGGGGGCTCCTATAGAAGCTTTATAGAGGAGTGGTGTAGCTTTCCCAGCAATTTCGGGTGCTCTATAAACTATAAATTCTATAATTTCATTATTTAACTCTCTATTCTCTGATATAATTTTAGATGCTAGGAATTTGTAGAGTTCATCTCTATAGATCTCAAATCTTTTAATTAAACTCTTAGCTTCAATTTTCTTACCACTCTCGACATAATCTCTTATAGTGTTCTCTACAATATCTCTGATATCCTGTACTGTAAATAGATTCTTTAAGTCAAACTCCTCTAATATACTCTCTGATACTTCTACTACAAGCCTATTAACTTCTTCTCTACTAGCTAGAGTATCCTTCTGTTTTGCAGAAGCCCTCTTAACAGTCTCAGTCTTAGCTACTTTCATAGCTGTTTTAGCTGTAGCTGGCTCTCTTATCTTAGATGTTTGGATATCTTCCTTCTTACCTCTTCTAAGAGCTTTAGACATAAAGGACTAACCCCTATAATAATAGGTTCCATAGGAGTTATAAAGTTAGCTAGTAATACCTATGAATAGGGCGTGGCTAATCTAAGTAGGGGGCCTTTGGTGGGTAATATCTCAGGATAGTCTTATAGCTACCAGGCAGTATGAAATAACTAGTATGGAGATTAGCTTAGCTATTACTACAAATGTGGCAGTTGATGCAGGAGAAGAGATGGTCTTTTACATACGGTTACCAAAGCAAAAATACGCTAGACTCTCTAACTCTACTTTGACTCTGTATTTCGTTAAATATAGTTTAAGTGAGAGTAATGGGGGGTTATAGTTTGAGTGAGGAGCTTGAATTAAAGCTAATACAAGAGTCTTCAGTTAGACCTGAGGCTGAAGTTGAAGCTAAGATTAGCTTACTTAAAAGAATATATGATGAGGTTTCTAGAAGTTACTCTGGGAAGGCTTTAAATGGAGGACTCTTAGCTCCTTTCCCAGAATGTATTAAGATGTACCTAGAGGGCCGTATTAGTGAGCCTTGCCCTGATGATATGAAGTTTACTTATAATGCTATAAGGGTTTTAATGGCTAGGTATATGAGTAGAAGTTCTAATGGTTTATATACAGAGACTCCAAGTATGGTCATGGCCCGTGTTGCTCTAGGCTTTAAGGGTAGGGTAGACTCTGAGAAGCTATATAAGCTACTGGTAGATGGATACTTCATGTTTAATAGTCCAACTCTCTTCAACATGTATGTTGATGGAGCTAGAGGTACACTATCAGCATGTTATGTGACTCCAGTATATGATGATATGAGAGCTATAATGGATGCAGGCGTAGTCCAAGCTATGACATTTAAGTGGGGTGGAGGCCAAGGGTTTAGCTTTAGCGAGCTTAGACCTAGATGGGATATTGTTAAGGGTACGAGTGGCTGGAGTAGTGGGCCTATAAGCTTTATGCAATTATATGATGTAATAACAGAGCTTGTAAAACAAGGAGGTAAGCGTAGAGGAGCTAACATGGGCATAATGCATGTATGGCATCCAGACATATATACGCCAGGCTTCGACCCATATGTTGCTCTAAGGAATAAGATGCCACCCCAGATAAACAACATATTAGAGGCTACTAAGAGGCTCATAGAGGAGATTGAATCCGAAGGTTACGAGGTTGATAGAAACATTAAAACAATAATTGAGAATATGGTAAGAAATGGATATTGGACTGTTGAAGATGCAGGATTTATACAAGCTAAAAAGCCCCCATTACAGGATGCTAACTTAACAAACTTTAACATAAGCGTTGGTATCAATGATTTATTCATGAAGGCAGTATTAGATGATGATTACTGGTGGATGGTTAATCCTAGATACTCGGCTAGTAATGGATTATATAAGATACACTATAGTGTTAGTAAGGCTACAGGCTTAGGTAGACTAGGAGAACTTATTGAGAAGCATAGGTGGCTCTTAAGTAATCCATACCTAAACATATATGAGGATGTTCTAGAAGATGCTAGAGTTAAAGCTTTAAGAGACTATGAGGACTACTCTAAAGCTAGAGGCTTAAATCCGAATATTGAAGCTAAGAACACTTACATATGGAGGATTAATGCTAGAATATTATGGGATGAGATTGTTGAGAATGCATGGGCTGGAGGAGACCCCGGCGTAGTATACTTCGATAACCATAATAAGTGGAATCCAACTCCATGGCTTGGAGTACTAGTAGCTACAAACCCGTGCTCAGAGCAGGTATTATATCCATTCGAGAACTGTAACCTCGGGAGCTTTAACATAGCGAAGTATATTGAGAATAAGAGGTTTAGAGTAGATAGATTCTATGAGGATATACACTTAATAATTGACTCTATGGATGCAGCTATAGACTTAAACAACCACCCAGACCCGAGGCACTATAAAGTTAATCTTATGACTAGGAAGATTGGATTAGGATTTATGGGATTAGCTGATGCTCTAGCTGAGATAGGATACCCATATGATAGTGATGAGGCTGTAGCATTTACTATGATAGTATCAGCTGCTTTAGAAGTATTTAGCTGGAAGAGGAGTTGGGAGCTTGGAGCTGAGCTAGGTCATGCTCCAGCATTTGAGTGTAAACATTATGATTGGAGAGCCTTCGAGTGTATTGAGAGAGGAGATCCGGAAGAGCTCGTAGAGCTTCACATCCCAGCATTAGTTAAGGCAGGTTATGTTATGAAATTTGAAGATGGATGGGTTAAAGTTAAGTACCACGAGGATATAAGGATACCGGAAGATGTGAGGGCTAAGTTTAGAGGATTAGCAGCATTAAGAGTGGAGAGTGATGGAGCTCTTAGACTCATACCTATAGAGACTCTAGAGAAGGTGTTAAGAGATGTTTTCGGTATAACTAGAGAGCATTTATGGAGAGCTCTACAAGCTAGCCCATTAGAGGTTGCTAAAAGCCCTGAAATGCTCCTAGCCCTTGCAGTATACCAGCCTATTAGAGCTTGGACGACTCTAAGATCTTATGGTAGAATTATTGGAGCTAAGGCTCCAAGGAATACTGTTACAACTACTGTGGCACCTACTGGCACAATAAGCATAATAGCTGGAGCTAGTAGTGGTATAGAGCCTTACTTCGCTCTAGTATTCAAGAGGCAGGTAGCTATAGGGTCATTCCTAGAGATTAATAGAGAATTTAGAAAAGACCTACTAAGAGAAGCCCGGAAGCATAATATAGATAATAATACCATAATGCTAGTATATGATATGATAAGAGAGAATAAAGGGAGCCTAAGGAGAGCCCTACCAGAGATAGAGGCTAAGCTAAGAGAACTTAACATACCAGAGAGCTTCATAAAAGCCCTAGCAACTCTAGCCCGTAAATATAGCACAGCAATGGACTTCGACCTATGGTACCATGTATCACATCAGATAGCCTCACAGCTATACATAGATCAAGCTATAAGTAAGACAGTAAACCTACATAAAGACTCTCTAATCGAAGACGTCTACATGGTATACATACTAGCATGGCTAGGAGGATTAAAGGGATTCACGGTATATAGAGATGAAAGTAAAGGAGCACAAGTAATAGTATTCGGAGGTAAAGAGAAAGCAGGAGTAAGAAGATTAATAAGAAAGAAGAAAGAGAAAACACAACCATCAAGAATGACGCTCATAAAGAAAACATTAAAACCAGTAGAAACAGAGAGAGATAGAAAGTTAAAGGAGATATTTGAGGTTAAAGAAGAAACTAAAGGAGAAGAAATAGTACTCGAGATAACAGAGAACTCAACATGTAAAACATGTGAAAGATAACCTCTAAAAACCCTTATAAACCTAACGCACCAAAGCAACTATCAACCCTACTGATAATTAATAATATGCTGACACATTCAGAGTACTGGTTCCGGAAGATAATCTTTCATATTAAGATATTTGCTTTAATACTACTCTAGCATATCTGGTGTGTATCTATGGATTTGGGTCTTAGAGGTAAATTAGCTCTTATTACTGGAGGGAGCTCTGGCCTAGGTTTTGCCTCAGCTTTTGAGCTTGCTCTTGAGGGTTGTGATATTATTCTATTTTCACGAGATAAATCTAAGCTTGAAGTTGCTAAGAGTAGTATTAGGGAAGCTGCTAACGTATCTATTGATACTTTTACTGGAGATTTAAGAGTTAAGAGTGATATCTACAAGTTATTCGATTATATTAGGGGAAATTATGGTAGGCTTGATATTCTGGTTTATAGTACTGGAGGCCCTAAACCTGGAGGCTTCTATGATATAAGTGATGATGATTGGGATGATACGTATAGGCTTCTAGCTTTAAGTTCTATAATAGTCTCTAGGGAGGCATCTAAGCTAATGATACCTAGAAGGTGGGGTAGGATCATATTTATAGGCTCTATAACACTAGTTAAGCCACTAGAGAATCTAGCTACAAGTAACGTTATGAGAACTGTAATAGCAGGCTTAGTGAAGACGTTAGCTTTAGAGCTCTCTAAATTCAACATAACAGTAAACGCTATCCTACCCTCACTAATACTAACTGATAGAGTAAGAGAATTAGCTGAAGTAGACGCTAAAAGATTAGGTATAAGCGTAGAAGAGGCTATAAAGAGAAGAGCATCAAAAATACCCCTAGGTAGAGTAGGAGATCCAAGAGAACTAGCATCGCTAGTAGCCTTCCTTGCCTCAGAAAGAGCATCATTCATAACAGGAAACCTCATACCAGTTGATGGAGGACTAAGCATCACATAATAACAGCATTAGAACCACTAGACTTAGCCTTAAACCCACAAAGCAACTCTAAAATATGGCACTAGAAGTTAACACATAGATTATCAAATAAGTGTAGGAAAACATAGTTAAACTGATACAGCTAATATAAGCTATCATAAAACATGGAATATCATATAATGAGTCATTGATTGGGTTCAGTGAGACGTACATGTGACATTCTAGATTTAACTTAAAATTTATTATACTTTTACTTATATTCTAACAAATTATTCATTATAATACAAATATATTAGGCCATATTATAATTAAGATAAATTTTGAGGTGGTAATGTGGCTGAATCACTAGGAGTAGAATACTTACTAGCATTATCTGCGATAGGCATATATTTCCACGCTATATTCGTATCAATTACTTTAGGCTTCCCACTAGCTATTATGGCTCTTCTTTTTGCATATAGTAGGACAGGAGCCTCTGAGTATATGAGAGCAGCTAGGATACTAACCTATGTCCTTGCTGTGAACTTTGCTCTAGGGGCTATAACAGGGACGCTTGTAGAGTTTGGACTCGTACAGGTGTGGCCGGGGACTATAGCTGCTATAGCGTCATTCTTCTTTGCTCCACTAGCATTAGAGCTAATAGCATTTGCTAATGAGATAGCGTTCCTGATACTTTTCATAGTAACTCTTGGTAGAGTTAGGCCTATGATAAGTATTCTAATCCTAGGCGTTTACTGGGTTTTCGCCGTATACTCAGGTTTGCTCATCACTACTGTAAATTCATGGATGAATGTTCCCTGGGGGGTTGCTACTATACCTGGTGCTCTATACCCCTTCCTACCAGAGTATGGTCCTTTAGCTGTAGATGCTCAGAAGTTAGTAGCATTGAAAATACTATTATTAGCGTCAGGCTTACCACTCCAAGAAATAATACAGACTCCTGAAGCATCTAATGTCGTAGGGATAATATTAAATGATCCCTATATAGCATTCTATAGTTTATATGCGTGGGTGTCTGTAGCGCATAATATAGTTGCAGCTTTAATAGTAGGATTATCAATAGCACTCCTAGGATTCTCATATAGACTCTATAAGTCTAAAGATGTGAAGTATGCACAGATTATAAGAGTATTTTATCCTATCCTACTAATACTAATATTAATTCAGCCAACAATCATAGGGCACTATATGGGTGTTAACGTAGCATATTATAATCCAGTTAAGTTTGCTATGATGGAGGGGGCTTATACGACTTATCACAATCCAATTATAGGATTTCTAGCCTATGGTGATCCCAATCATCCAATAATAGGATTCGATAGATTCTATGCATCTTGTAGAGAGCAGACTATTACACTAGGTGAGCTAGCTAATAGCCTAGGATTAACTAGGGAGAACCTATTAGAAATCTCTAATAACCTAGGTATAAAGTTAGATACGCAAAGACTTGACAATGTTCTATCTACAAAAGTATCAGATGTTTGTATAGGTGATCTCAAGAGTGTAGAGCCTAAAATTAGGGCTGTGAATATAGCATATTACACTAAGATATTTGGCGGAGTTATAGCATTTATATCAGCGATACTACTAGCTGGAGTCATGTATAGGATACCATTAGTTTCAAGCATATCTAGGAGACTTGTAAATATTATTGGTAGAGGAGATTATGCGAAGAGTATATTCATACTCACTATACTGATAGCTCTAGGTGTTGCACTAGCAGCTGTGCTAGGATGGTATGTTAGAGAAGTTGGTAGAAAGCCTTGGACAATATATGGTCTCATATATCCATCTGAGGTTGTAACAGTAGTAGATTATGCTAGAACACTCGAGTTTACCATTTTTGCTAGTGCTATAATCATAGCTATTAACGTAGCAGGAATATATGCAATGTACATAGTAGCTTCTAGGCACGCAGTGTTTACACAACTACTAGAGAGATTCCTTAGCGGGAGGCGATGAATGGGTGAGTAGTGGAGAAGTAGTAGTTACACCAGCTCAGTTACTAGGATTTACAGTATTAGGCTTAGCAGTACTCATTCACATAATCTTCGTCTCTATAACTCTAGGTGTAGGCTTAATAACAGCAGTTTATAGGTGGCTTGCATATAAGAGATCTGATGGTGAGCTAGAACTCTTTGCAAGGAAAGCATTTAGGCTAATGATTGTCACTGAATTATTCTCAGGTGTCTGGGGCACGATAATAACTGTAGTCCTCGTAGGGTTCTTCCCAGGTCTTGTTGCACTAGCAACAAATGTATTATTTACTCCGATAACGATAGCAATAGTAAGCATAATGATTAGGATACCCTCTATTGCAATATTCTGGTATACTTGGGGTAAGATTTCTGAGAGAGCTCATAGTACAATTGGTTTTATTATGGCATTATCAGGTTTTGGGGTACCTCTAGGATTTAGAACATTATTCTCGGAGCTATCATACCCACACACTATATCAGTATTCTTAGCTGGAAATACTCCTCCGCTATGGTATGCCTATACTTCCCCTCTATACTGGTCACTATACGCTCATACAGTATTCGCTGTTATATCAACAGGCGGGTTTGTTATTGCATCTATAATGGTCCTAGAAAATAATGTAAGGTGGGTGGAGATAGGCTTAAAGTATGGTATACTATTCCTCCTCGCACAGCTCATTGCAGGACCGCTATACTATCTCACTATATATAGTAGATCCACGTACATATTCAATAATATAACGTTTGGACCATATGCTCCACTCTTTGCCCTGAAGCTAATCTTAGTACTATTATTATTAATCCTCTCGCTATACTCCTGGTTTAGTGTAAGAAGGAGGAAAACCATAATAGGCTATACGAAGTATTTAGGCCCCATAGCTTTACTAATAGTATTTCTAGGAGAGTTTATTAATAATGCTCCAAGATACCCATATATCGCCGTATTAGGTGAAAGTGGAGTACCAATATCAGCATTCTTCAACTTCTACATGGATATTCCAGCATCTCTAGTATACGTTATCTTAGGATTTCTAATATTCTCAATAATAGTATTCACATTTGCGGCATATTTAGCGTTAATAAGAGGATTTATAGTAGAGAAGATTGAGAGCTAAACTCCTACTCTTAAAGCCTCCTTAATAATTATTTTTAAGGCTCTCTCAATCTCTTAATTCCTTCCTGAAACTTTCAGTCTTTTCTGATTGCTTGGTTATGGGATTTTATGGGATTTAATTGGTGCGGGGGGTGGGATTTGAACCCACGCAGGCCTACGCCAACGGGTCTTAAGCCCGCCCCCTTTGACCTGGCTCGGGCACCCCCGCACCAATATGATAACATAGGTCTAGAACCTAAATTTTTGTAGAGTAGGAGTAGTATTATTCCCTATGGTAGTTTAGCTTATTACTCCCTCTATGGTTTCAGGTCTATCTTTCCCAATAGGTATAGTAGCGTGTTTTTCATCTATAAATATGCTTCCTAGTAGTGCTACTATGATGTTGTCTGTAACTATTTCTATTATGTTTTTCTGGGTTTCATCTATTACGATTATTCTCCCGTTAACTTCTAGTAATGGTTTCTCTATGATGATGTTATGTGTTAGGCTTATATCTACTATTTTAAGGTAGATTCTGATCCCATATTCTTCCCTAAGCTTACTTATAGCTTCTAGGATGGCTTTAACTGTATCCTCTCTAGTATTAATGGTTACGTATAGTGTGGCTTCCATCAATTTCATAGCCCATTTAAGCTTAACCCTCATCTAGGTTTATAGTAGTTGTAGGTTTAGAATAGCATATAGTAGTATTGGGGTTTAACTGTTAAGTTTATTTAGTAAGCTTCTCTAGTAGCTCTATATCTTCACTCTTAAGTCTCCACCCCATTGTGCCAGCTAATTCTCTAATATGTTCTATCTTCTCAGCTTTTGGTATAGCTATTACTCTAGGTCTTGATATTATGAAGTTTAATGCTATTTGTGCTGGTGTCTTATTATATTTATCTGCTATTTCTCTAACTAGCTTGTCCTTTAATACTTCTCCTCTCTCAAGCGGTGTATACGCTTGTATTAATATATTATTATTTATAGCGTATGGTAGCATATCATCTTCAATACTCTTATCTAAGAGGCTATACTTAACTTGATTTACTACCAGCTCATATCTGCTTAATGCTTCTTGTGCTCTCTTAAACTCCTCTACAGTGAAGTTACTAACACCAATATACCTAGTTAAGCCTTCAATAGCTATAGCTTCAAGGTTTCTAGCCTGTTCTTCTATAGGAGTCTGGTTATCGGGCCAGTGTATTAGTATTAGATCTACATATTTAACATTTAGCCTCTCAAGTGATAGTCTAGCTGCTTTTATAGCAGAGTCTCTACTCCTAAACTTATTAGGTAAGAGTTTCGTCGTTATAAAGACCTTATCTCTACCCACAGCCCTCAATACTTCCCCTATAAACCTCTCAGCATTCCCATTATCATACATTTCAGCTGTATCAATATTATCTATACCCAGGCTAAGTGCTAGAGTATAGGCTTCAAAAGCTCTCCTGTAATCTCTTATAGCCCAGCTCCCTAAGCCAATAGCTGATATTGCTTCACCCGATCTCCCAATAGGCTTTCTATCACTACCATCTATGGGGAATTTAGGCATAAACTTACACCTTTAACTATAACATAACTCTAGAATATTTAAAACTCTTATTCATGATATAAACATATGGTGTATCTCTTGAGTGAAGCTAATGTTAAGAGTATACTTGAAACTATAGTAGGCTTCATTAACGAGAATAATATTTGGAGAGTTTCAAAGTCTATAAATTTAATTGCAGCCGAGAATATTATGAGTCCTCTAGCCCTTAAAGCCTACCTAAGCGACTTTATGCATAGATATGCTGAAGGTAGACCATTCAAGAGGTACTATCAAGGTACTAGATTCATAGATGAGCTCGAGGTATTAGCTGAGAGAGTTATAGGATCAATGCTTAATACTAATATGGTAGAACTTAGACCCATTAGTGGTACAATAGCTAATGCTGCAGTCTTTAGAGCTCTAGCAGAACCTGGAGATAATGCTGTAATAGCCCCAGTACAGGCGGGAGCCCACGTAAGCCATACAAAGTTCGGCACACTGGGAGCTTTAGGCATAAGACAAGTAGACCTACCCTATAACGAGGAAGAAATGAATGTTGATATAGATGGAGCTATAAAAGTAATAGGTAGTGTTAAGCCTAAATTCGCAGTACTAGGAGGGAGCGTATACTTATTCCCGCATCCGGTTAAAGAAATAAGTGAAGCTATTCATAGTGTTGGGGGCAAACTCGTGTATGACTCAGCACACGTCCTAGGATTAATAATAGGGGGTGTTTGGCGTAACCCTCTAGACAATGGTGCTGACGTTATGACATCATCAACACATAAAACATTCCCAGGACCCCAAGGGGGACTAATAGCTTTCAGAGATGAAGCTACATATAAGAGTGTTAGTAAAACTATATTCCCATGGTTTGTAAGTAATCACCACCTACATAGAATACCGGCAACACTAATAACAGCATTAGAAATGAAAGAGTATGGAGAACAATATGCTAAACAAATAGTATATAATGCTAGAAAACTAGCAGAAGAACTAGCATCATATGGCTTCAATGTACTCGGAGAAAAGCTAGGATATACTAGAAGCCACCAAGTACTAATAAACGTTAAGAACCTAGGAGGCGGAGCATGGGCAGCTAAGAGACTAGAAGAAGCAAATATAATAGTAAATAAGAACCTACTACCAATAGATCCTCCAGAAGCGGTAAGAGATCCAAGTGGAATAAGACTGGGGGTACAAGAAGTAACAAGAATAGGAATGAAAGAAAGTGAAATGTCATATATAGCAGAGTTATTCTATAAAGTATTAATTGTTAAAAAAGACCCAGTAGAGGTTAGGAGTGAGGTAGAAGAGTTTAGAAAACAGTACTCTAAAGTCTACTACTGTTTTGATGAGAAAGAAGCTCCAAAAATACTAACCCTACTAGACCTACTATCATAAACTATTCTCCTCTACTAATACTCAGAGAGGCTTCGTAGGGTAAATTCTCCACTAATGTCTCTATAAGCTCTTCTCTAGCCTTGTCAATATTCCTTAAGTTAAGTGTTCTAGCTTCTACTAGTAATGTTAGTACTCTCGTAGAATTCTCCTCAGATACTCCTGAAATCTTTACTGAGATGCTATTCCTATCTATGAATTTACAGTTAGCTATAGCATTCTCTACATCTTTTACTACTCTATCGACTTCTATATTCTCTCCCTTAATCCTTACTCTTAAGTTTATAATAGCACTTGCAAGCTTAATTATAGTAGAACTATGTAGTTTACTGTAAGGTATGTAGATTATATGACCGTGATCTGTCTGTAAAGCTAGGTACTCTCCTTTACTTAATAAAACTCTACCCTCATAGCTATTAGATTGTAAGTCTATCCTCACATACTCCCCCTCTCTTACTACTCCAGATACTGATACAAGCAGGTATGAAAGTATATTAGCTAGATACTCTCTCCCAGCTAGGATTAGTGAAACTAGGAGTAACACTAATAGCGAGACAGATACTAGTAATCCGTATGGGATACTGAATAATAGGGATAGTATTAGTGGTAATGCTATAGCAGCAATCAATAATGCTATAACTAGCCTTAGAGCTTCCTCAATACTCTTATCTAGAAGTCTTCTAACTCTAAGCCTAAATAGTATCCTTGAAGCTATAGAGTAAGAAATAAATGATGCCAGTAGGATTAAGATTATACCTGTAACTGTGAAGATTAAATATGAGTAGCCTCCAATTGCTTGTATTAATTCACTTATATTCAAGTCTCCACCATCCCACTATAGTATAGAGTATACCTATAAATATTTGAGTTTTAAAAATTTTTAGGTAGTTTAAGCTTGTATTCTTAATATTTTTGTAAGCTCGCTTCTTGATATTAATGCTATTATCTTATCACCTTTCTCTACTATATGATACTTATCTATAACTACTCTACGTTCTTCTCCACTAATCACTGCTACTACTTTAAATAGCTTCTCCACAATTTCCCCTATACTCAATCCTATAAGCTCGCTTCTCACATTACTATCTATTAAAATCAAGTAGTTGTCTTCATCTACATCTATAATCTTCACATCATAGAGTGCCTCGATTAAGCCTCTATTTATCAACCTATTCTTAGCTATAACGGCTCTCGTGATGCCTAAATTTAATAGTATTCTTGCAAGCTTCTCATCTGAAATTAGAACTATTATCTTAGGTATATTGAGGTTTTTAGCATACATGCCTACTATAAAGTTAACAGTATCTGACGGGTGTATAGCTAGTACTATGTCGGCCCTCGGGAGCCCCACTTCTACAAGGGCATCGTAGTCTATCGGATTTAATACGTGTATAGCTATATCTATAGATTTACTAGTATAGTAGCTAGCTCTCTCTTTACTATTATCAACTATAACTATATGATTACCGGTCCTAGCTAGCTCTTCTACTATAGGGTATACGTCTTTTATAGCTCCAATGATGAGAATATTCAATCTGTATTATCCTAGATAATATTTCTATGAGTTAACAGTAAAATAGTTAGCAGTTAACTAGATCACATTAGCTTAAAACGCTATAATACAATTTTCCTCCTAGAGTAGAGGCTTATAAGTAGGTATATAGGTAGGAATTCTAGTCTTCCAAGGTATATTGGGACCATTAGGATTAGCTTAATTACTAGTGGAGTACTTGGCGATATAATTCCGGTAGAAAGGCCTACACATGAGAGTGCAGATGTAGTATCTAGTAGAACATCTATATACGTGTAATCACCTAGCTTATAATAGTCTACTAAAATCTTAATTATCAATGACGTAAATATTAATACTATAATATAGAGTGTTATGTAGGAGTATACGATTGCTATATCCTTCTCAGTAAACTCTCTATCTCCAACCCTGAAAACTCTAAGAGCTCTAGGAGGTGCTAGTGGCCGAGAGAATTCCCAGTATACTGCTTTAATAGCTATTATAACCCTCTTCACCTTAAGCCCAGCTGCTGTAGAGAATGTTGGCCCCCCTATAGCCATAGCTAATACTAGGATAATCTTATAAGACTCAGATTCTACTCTTAAATCGCCTATCTGGAATCCTGTTGTTGTTATTGCAGATACTAGATTAAAAGTCCAGGGTAGAAGTTCCTCTGTTTTCCCCTCAACCACTGATATAATAAAGGCTATTAGCCATAGTATAGCTATAAAGGCTATCAGCCCCCTTACCTCAATAGAGTCTATAAATGCTCTAATTTTCCCTCTAATGAGTAAGTTTAGGTCTTGAAAGTTTGTAGCTCCTAATATCATGATAAATATTGTTAATACTACTGCTATAATATAGCCATTCTCATACCAGAATGTATAGCCTGTATTCTTTGTTGACATTCCAGCAGTAGCTATTCCTGTTAATCCATGATTTAAAGCATTAAATAGATCCATACCTGAAATATAAAGTAGTAATATGCTAGAAACTGTTAATATAATATATATTGTGAAGAGTACTCTAATCGTTGATATAACTCTTGGCGCTAGCCTAGCCCCAACCTCAACTAGGTAAATACTCCTAATAATAGCGTGGAGGAAGGGTAGTAGAGCTCCACCGATAACAACTATACTTATACCACCAACCCACTGGAGGATAGATCTCCACATTAATATAACTCTAGGCATAGACTCTGGAATAATAACAGTTAACCCAGCCCCGCTAAGAGCACTTAGTGATTCAA
The DNA here is from genome assembly GCA_030549835.1 of Thermoproteota archaeon. Lineage (GTDB taxonomy): Archaea > Thermoproteota > Thermoprotei_A > Sulfolobales > Acidilobaceae > DSZV01. The sequence goes on along the minus strand of JAUQQR010000001.1, from coordinate 28,794 downwards.
AGAAACCATCAATAATATTCAAGCCTATACTAGCATAGAGTATAATACTAGAAGCTAAAGGTGCTAGAAACCAGTATAAGCTTACGACTATATAAGCCTCTGTAATATCAGTGATAATATAATTCTTAAAGGCAACATATACAAGTAGCGATATGAGCATTAAAGTAAGAGACGCTAAGAGAAATCTAATACTAGAATTATACTCTAAAGGATCACTAGACAATATAGTAAAGACTAGACCATTAAATGAAGCTAAAATAGATAAGACAAGCATAAGAGCAGATATTGAAGATAAGACTGCAGTCCACTTAATCAATATATTTAACCCCGCCCACTGCTAGGGATACCTCAATCTATATACTTGAATATCAATGACCCCCCTCACACTTCTAAGCTCTCTTACAAGATTAAATGCTATATTTGAGAAGCTCTCAATAATAGCAATATTTAGGCATAAGAAATCTCGTATTATTAAATGGTAAAAGGCTTTAATATCAGGCTGGTAAGAGTGTATTATTTCTAAGATCTTCGCATCTGAAGCTTTATATTTACTATGATCACTTAGAGCCATAATAATGAATATACTCTTAGCATCACTTCTAAGTACCTCAGCTTCCTCAACACGCTTCCTAATAGCCTCTCTAATAAACTCAGATCTAGAAGTATAACCTAGGATACCTACTGCTTCATCAATCTTCTCTACTAAAACATCTGGTATCGATATACTTATGATAGTCATAGCACAACCCCCATATATTAACATCTAAACTAAAACTTAATAAAATTTAATAATAACCTTTATGAATACTTAATATTTAAGCTTATTAATTTTTTCTAAAGTATGCTTTAGGCTTGGTGAATACTTTTGGATAGATTTATGGATGCTTATAGTAAAGTATCCTGGCTAATATTCATGCTTATACCATCAATAACTGGAATCTTAGCTAGTATTACTGGGATAGGCTATAGTTTTAGACCTATTTTACTATCAATTCCTACACTCTTCTTAGTTCTTAATCTAGTGTATGGTATAGTTACTATTCGTAGATTTAATGTAGAGTATGCGTTAATGAGCTCAGCAGGCTTCGTCACCTTAGCTCATAGATTCTATTTTGAGGGGCTTATTGTCATGTTCCTCTACTCTCTTGCAGAGCTCATAGAGGATATTGCTGAGTTATATGCGAAGAGGAGGCTCGATAAACTCATAGCCCTCATACCCTCAAAGGTTATAGTTGATGCTGGAGGCTCACATAAGATTGTCAGCAGTGATTCGCTTAAGTATGGCGATGTTGTTATTGTTAGGCATGGCGAGGCTGTACCTTGTGATGGGATAGCCTTATCTGAGGGTTATGTTAATACATCACTTATTACTGGTGAATCTGAGCCTAGATATGTCACTACTGGAGACTATGTCTCTAGTGGTTACATTAATGTTAGTGGTAACTTAATGAGAGTCAAAGTTCTAAGGCCTATATCTAAGTCTACTCTCTATAGAATTGTAGAGTTAGCCTTAGAATCTTTAGAGGAGAAGAGCTTAGTTGAAAGAGTATTAGATAAGCTTCTAAAGCCTTGGGCTGTGATAGCTTATGCTTCATTTATAGTAGCGTATATTCTAACAGATCCTCTCAGAGCAGTCTCTATATTCATAGTAGCTTGCCCCTCTGCATTTATAATAAACTCAAGCTTCTCAGCAGCATATACAACTGCAATCCTAGCTAGGAGAGGTATCGTGGTAAGAGGAGGTAGAGCTCTAGAGGCTATAGCTAGAGTAGATACGATTATTTTAGATAAGACTGGGACTCTAACATTAGGAGACTATGAGATTACTAGAATTAAACCTCCAGATAATATAGATGAGGAATACTTTAAATCAATAATAGCTTCTCTAGCCTCAGTATCACTACATCCACTTTCCAGAACATTATCTAAAATATCTCAAAAGAAATTACAGGTAGATAATTTTAGCGAGAAGATAGGGCTTGGAGTTGAGGGAGTAGTAGATAGTAGAAGAGTAGTAATGGGGAGTAGTAGACTTCTAAATTTAAATAGCGACTATAAACCTTGCAGTGAGCTAGAATCTACAATCTACATATCTATAGATGGAGATTTAGGCTATATATGTTTAAAGGAGTACATAAACCCTAAAACTATAAATGTAATCAGCAACCTAAATGAGAGGATTATAATAGCTAGTGGAGATAAGCGTGGTAAAGTTGAAAGTATAGCCAGAATGTTTGGGGTAAGAGAGTATTATTATGAGATGAGCCCAGAAGATAAGATGAGATTAGTAAATAGTATTAGAGAGCAGGGTAAGAGAGTATTAGCAGTAGGTGACGGTGTAAACGATATTGTGGCCTTAGCTGTTGCTGATGCCGGGGTAGCTGTAGGGAATATAGACGCTGTAGTAGCTGTTGCTGATGCCGTACTAGTTGAGGGAGTACATCAATTACCAGATATCATTAGAGAATCTAGGGTACATATGAGTACTCTAATAGCAGCATTAACTATAGCCGTAATAGTTAAGATAGTTGCACTAACGGGCGGACTAACAGGGCTACTACCATTATGGCTAGTAGCATTACTAGGAGATGATGGGGCAACAATACTAGGGTTATTAACACTAATATTAACACGTCACATAATATACTAATCTTTAGCTAGTATTGTTTAGTTTCGTCATTTTAATTCTAGAGACTTGTAGTTTATAGATGCTATTTTAGTCCTCTCCAATACTCTAATCTAAGCTAATAGTTCCTAGAGAGTAAATGAATTTAGTAGTTGGAATAGAGTTAATAGTATGGTGTATGGTTTGAAGGCTATGGTTTTGAGGAGGTATTGTGAGGTTTCTGTTGGGAGAGATCCTTTAGAGCTTATGGATGTGGATGTCCCTGAGCCTAGGTCTAGAGAGGTTTTGATAAGAGTCTCTACTTGTGGCTTATGTCCTACAGATATTGATGTTATTGAGGGTAGAGTTATAGGGAAGCTTCCAGTTATCCCGGGACATCAAGCTGTAGGTTATATTGTTAAAATTGGAGATGAGGTATCAAAGGTTAGTATTGGCGATAGGGTTGGTGTTGCATGGATTGGGCGGAGTTGTGGTAAGTGTAGGTATTGTGTGGCTGGGTTAGAGAATCTATGTGAGGAGTTTAAGGGGACAGGATGTCATATTGATGGATGCTATGCTGAATACATGGTAGCTCATGAAGACTATGTTTATAGGATACCTAGTAATTATGATGATCTAGAGGCAGCCCCACTACTATGTGCTGGAGCTATAGGCTATAGAGCATTAAAGCTAGCAGACATGGGAGACGGGATGAGCATAGGTTTAGTGGGCTTCGGAGCATCAGCACACCAGATAATACAGGTCATAAAGAATCTATATCCAAACAGTAGAGTAATAGTATTAACGAGAAGTATAGAACACATGGAGCTCGCAAGAGAACTAGGAGCAGACTGGGTAGGACACCCAAAAGAAGACCCTCCAGAGAAACTAGATAGGGCAATAGACTTCACACCAGTAGGTGAAATAATACCAAGAATACTAGAACTAATAAAACCAGGCGGAAGACTAGTAGTTAACGTCATAAGAAAGAGAACACCAATAACCCTAGACTACACAAAACACCTATGGATGGAGAGAGAGGTAAAAACAGTAGCAAACGTAACTAGACTAAACGTAAGAGAATACCTAAAAATAGCTGAAAAAATAAGGATAAAAGTAAAATATCAAAAATACAAGATTGAAGAATTAAACAAAACATTGAAGATAATAAAAGAAGGTAAGATAGTAGGAGCAGCAGTTATAAAAATATAACACTACCATTAACCAAATACCTTTAATCCTAAGACTCTGTTTCTACATAATAAAGATATAGGCAATATTTTATAAGTTAATAAACAAATATATACGTAAGACTTAAATCTATCTCTATATATACAGTAGATGGTGAGGTGTGGTGAAGCTGAAAAGAAGGGATTTCATTAAAGCTGCAGGATTAACAGCCTTAACTATTTCACTCCCAGCTTCTAAGGTCATAGTCGATAGTATTAGGAGAGAGGAGGCTAAGGGAGCTAGTTTAGCTCCTGAAGTTAGATGGGTTAAAACTTACTGTGGTATGTGTGGAGCATTATGTGGAATTGAAGTTTTAGTGAATTATGGGAGGCCAGCAGGAGTCCGGCCTATCCTAGGTCATCCTCAGCCTGGTCTTTGTGGTAGGAGCTCTTCTCTAAAATGGCTTTGGGATAGCCCGCTTAGATTAAAGAAGCCTATGAAGAGAGTTGGAGAGAGAGGTGAGGCTAGATTTGTAGAAGTTGATTGGGATACGGCTCTTAATGAAATAGCATCAAAACTTAGATCAATTGTTGAGAAATATGGTTATAAAGCTATAGCTATAACTCATCATGATGTGTGGAGCTATTATATGCCGCTATTCTCTTATCTACTTGGAACACCTAATGTAATTAGTCATGTTTCGATGTGTCATGCAAATGGTACAGTGGCTAGAGGTCATGTTCTAGGTGCTGGAGGCCCGCCTACTATAGATCCTGATTATGAGAATGCTAGCTATCTACTACTAATTGGGAGGACGTTAAGTACAGCGTCTATGGGTGTTGTGAATAGAGCTACATCTAATGAGAAGCTGAGAATAGTTGTTGTAGATCCTAGAATGCCAGAGGTTGGATTTGGTAATGTAGAGTGGGTTCCTATAATTCCTGGAACTGATGCTGCCTTCGTTTTATCCTTAATACATGTTATTATAGAGGAAGGCTTATATGATGCCGAGTTCTTGAAGAGATATACAAATGCTCCATTCCTAATCAAGCCTGATGAATCACCATTAACAGAAGCAGATATAATTGAAGGTGGTGATACACGCAAGTACCTAGTATGGGATTTAAAGGTCAATGGACTCGTAGACCATAAAGCTGCAGCAGACCCAGATCTACTATATACTGGTAAGGTTAAACTTAAAGATGATAGAGAAATCGATGTTAAAACAGCCTTTATACTACTAAAAGAGAGAGCTTCTAAGTATAAGCCAGAAGAAGCTGAGAAAATTACTGGAGTAGATGCTAGGACTATTAGGAGAATAGCTAGAGAATTTGCTCTATATAGAGGTGTAGCTGACGATACATGGTACACAGCCAAAAATGGTAATGACTACGATAATGTTAGAGCTATACTCATATTAAATACTCTTATTGGTAATATTGATAAGCCTGGAGGCTTATGCTATGCAGAGTCGGCAAGATTCCCATCAATTATTACAGTTAGGACTATTGAGGGTAAGAGGTATGCTGAGACAGTATATGATGCAAGGATGCCAGAGGAGCTATTTGGAGACGTAGGAGCACCGAGAGTTGATAGAGTAAAATACAGGCTTACACCTTCAACCTTTGATGCTATCTTAGATGCTATAATTAAGGAGGATCCATACCCAATTAAGGCTCTTTTCGTGATAGGAACATCACCTATAATGAGAGATATGAATACTAGCAAGGTTATTGAGGCTTATAAGAAGCTTGACTTACTAGTCATAATTAATATATTGCCACAGGAAGATGTTGATTATGCAGACTATGTACTCCCTGACACTATATTCCTTGAGAGAGATGAGATAAGGTCAACTAAGTGGACCCTACATGCCTCAGTCCAGGTTGAAAATAGGGTTATAATCCCTCCTGAAGGTTATGATGTTAGAGATGCTCTCTGGGTAATGTTTGAAATAGTTAGAAGAGCCTTCCCAGAAAGAGCTGTAGCACTTGGTTGGAGTAGTGAGTACGCTAATTATAAGAAGTATGAAGAGGAGTTTTTACATAAGCTAAATGAAGGCATAATATCTAAGCTCGTAGCTACATGGAAGCTAGATAAGGAGGCTTTCACTAGAGAGCTTAACGAGAAGGGGTACTATATACTTAAGAGGAAAGAATATTATGTTAGACCATATAAGACAGCATTAGGTACCCCTAGTGGGAAAATAGAGATTTATTCTTTAACAGCTTTAGCAAATAAGCTAGACCCACTACCAGACTATAGTCCACCTCCAGCATACACTTTACCAAAGGCGCCTAACGAATTCTACTTAGTAAATGGTAAGGGTCCACTAACTAGTGTTCACGCTAGCTTAATGGAGCCTATGAAGTACGTAGGTGATAGAAGTATATGGATGAATCCTAGAGATGCTGAGAGGCTAGGAATAAGAGATGGAGATCTAATAGAGCTTGAAGGAATAGATACTAGAGCCAAAGCAGTAGCTAGAGTTAAGGTTACCAATAGAGTTAGAGAAGGAGTATTATTCGTGTATTCTCAAATGTGGGGTAGGAGATCTAAGCTACTACCACAGAATCATTTTGCGAGAGAGGGGATCAACCCGCACTGGTTCTCAAAAGACTACGTTGTCCCGATTGTTGGGGGAGGAGCAAGTAATAGTAGTGTTAGGGTGAGGAAGCTATGAGGCTTGCATACCTCTGGGATTCAACTAAGTGTATTGCGTGTATGGCATGTGTAGTATCATGTGCTGGTAGTAACTATAGCGAAATTATGAGATTTGAAGAGCCTAACCCTATGATGAAGTGGCTTGGAGGCAATATTAGAGTAGTTATTAGAGAGGTAGGGAGACCAGAGCTAAGATTAGTCTCATGCTTCCACTGTGATAAACCACCATGTGTATTAGTATGCCCTACACGTGCAAGCCACATAGATAGGGATACCGGGCTAGTATTACTAGATGAAACTAAGTGTATTGGTTGTAAGGCATGTATAGTAGCTTGCCCATACGGGGCTAGATGGCTACACCCAACAACTCTACTACCAGAGAAGTGTCCAGGTCCGGTTTGTATTGATATTATAAGAGGTGGTAGGAAGCCTATATGTGTATCAGTATGCCCGGCAAATGCTAGAGACTTCGGAGACATAGATGACCCTAATAGTAGTATTAGTATTAAGATATCTAAGAGTAAGAGCGAGAGACCTCTAGAATTATTGGGAACAGAACCTAAATACTTCATAGTTAAAGGGTGAGGATAGTGAAGAGGTTAACACTTGAAATCTTATCTATACTAGCCATCATAATAGGTTTAATACTTATAGGTATAGGTTTTACTAGGAAAGCTATTCATGAGGTATCCTGGGGATCCCTGGTAGTAGGATATGCTATCTTTGCTATAATGGCTTTAGGCTCAAGTATAGTTAATAGTATATATGCTTTATTTGGCTATAGAGGGCCAAAGATGGAGCTTGTGAATATTGCTAAGCTAGGTGTATTATTCTCCATTGCTACTTTAATATCCGCGTTCTTAATAAAATTTGCAGGGGTAAGTAGGCCTTTAGACTTCTGGAAGATCTATGTATACTTTAATCCTGATTCTAGGATAGCTTGGATGACTCTACTATATACTATACTATTAATATTCTTAATTGTAAAGTTAGTATTCTTTATTAGAGTAGGCTCTATTGAGCTAGTGAGGCCTTTAAAGTGGATTAAGCTAGTAATTGCAGCTCTAGTCTTAATAACTACAATACTTGCTATTAGTAATTTAGCACAAATATATGGGTCAATAATTGCTATCCCTGGATGGTATGGTTTACTAGCACCATACTTTATAGCTATTGCAATACTATTAGGGGCCTCAGGTCAAGCTCTATTCATAATGCTAGCTCTAAGGGGTAAAACTGAATTAATACAATTCCTATCAAGGTACTATGGATTTATCCTAGCTTTAATGCTCCCAATCTTAGCATTTTTCCTACTCTGGAATATTGTGACAGCTCGATATAGTACAGCTTGGCTAACTTATAGTGAGATAGTTACTGGTGTATACTCTCTAGGATTCTGGGTTGTTGTAGTGGTCTTAGGGATTATAGCTCCATTTATACTAGCTCTATACTCATTCACTACTGGCAAGTATCTACCGGTAATCCTAGCATCTATATTAGTACTCATTACATCATCATATAATATGTACTTACAGATTATTGTTCACCAGCTTAAAGCATTAGAGCCTCTAGCAGGTGTAATTAGAGAAGCTAGCTATACTATAACGGGTAGTGAGATATTAATTATATTAGGTTCTATAATAATATGGCCAGCACTATATGTTCTAGCTATACAACTACTACCATTAATGCCTGGAGAAAAACCATCTAGGCTATATATCTTTAAATAATGTAAACTACTTTATTCCAAGTTTAGGGTATATCTCATAATCTATTCTTTTTCTAGCCTCCTCATATATCTTATCATATAAGTTTCTCCCTTTCGAGTCTATAACGACAGTTAGTGGTCCTAGATTCTCTACTTCAAGTATCCACATAGCATCGGGTACTCCCAGGTCTAGCCAGTATACGTCTATTACCCTCTTAACCTGGCTTGCTTGTAGTGCTGCTGCTCCTCCAGGATATACTGTATATACTGTTCCATAGCGTCTACATGCTTCAGCAGTCTTAGGGCCCATACCACCCTTACCTATAATCATTCTTACTCCTGTCTTCTCGATTACTTCAGGCTCATAGACTTCCATTCTCGTACTTGTTGTTGGACCTATTACTACGACTTCCCATTTGTCATTAACTTTTCTAACTATAGGTCCTGCATGGTATAGTACGAGGTCTTTGAGGTCTACTGGTAGCTTCTCTCCACGAGATAGTAGCTCTACAGCTCTCTTATGCCCTGTATCTCTCATTGTTACTACTATCCCCGTAATGTAGACTATATCACCTATATTTAGCTTCCTAACATCATCTTCACTTAGAGGTGTTCTCATCATATACTCGGCCATAACGCTCACCCCATATTATACTTTGGGTGTGTAATATACTCTACTCTACCATCAGGGTATATTCTCATTGATGCTCTCCTAGCAGCCCAGCAATTTATAACAACTGCTACACTTAGAGATGCTGGGTGTCTAGCAGCGTAGTCAACGTGAACATCTAAAGCTGTGACCTTACCCCCCATTCCATGGACTCCAAAACCAATGCTATTTATAGCTTCTAGGAGCATCTCCTCTAACTTAGCAACATCTGGGTTAGAATGCCTGATACCTATAGGCCTTAAGAGGCCTTTAGATGCAAGCTTCATAGCAATACTAACAGTAGGCCCAATCCCAACACTAACTATGATGGGAGGACAAGGCTGTGGCCCAGCATCATATACAGCCTCAATAACATACTTGATAACACCCTTAATACCCTCAGCTGGTATAAGAGTCTTAGCTCTACCAATAATCTCACTACCACCACCCTTAAGTAATACTGTCACATCAGCAGTATCTAAACCCTCAACAAACTCCCACTCAACCCAAGGCATATACCTACCAGTATTATCGCCTGGATTTCTACCAGAGAAAACATCAATAGTATTAGGCCTAAGAGGAACCCTACGAGTAGCCTCAACAACAGCCCTACTAAGTATAGATGGCAATAAGCTAGTATACGGGAATTTATCCCCAACAGTAACATAAAACATAACAATGCCAGTATCCTGACATATAGGTAGTCTCTTACTCCTAGCAATACCAACATTATCAATCATAGCCTTGAGAAAACTTTTAGCACTAGGATTATCCTCAACGCTAAAAGCTCTAACAAGAGCATCCTCAACATCACTAGGAAGATCAGTAGCAGCAATCTCAATAAGTCTAACAACAGACTCTAAAAGCCTGCCCTCTAAAACCTCACTCAACACAAAACACCAACTAGTATAAATAACAGCAACACATATAAATCCTCATATATAAATATATTTTTCCAAGCCTGCCCTACTCTATCATAACATTAAAGCTGTCTTCTTGATATCTCGAGGAAATGTTTATAAGCTCTAACTCATGAGCCTATCCTAGGAAGGGTCTGAAGAGCAATGAGGGGTATTGCTCTAAGCTCCCCAGGGTCTAGGTTAGATGCATGCTCTGCTCAGCTATGCTCAGAAGAATACACATGACTCTGTGTGGAGTGGATAGTAGCCATGGCGAAGCACAGAGTAGAGGTGCGGTTAGCTTTAGAGAAAGAATGTAAGTGGGATAGGAGAGGAGAGAGAATAGAGAGGAGATGAGGGGATTGGGGTGTATAGGGTTCAGTTTAGAGCTTTTACTCCCAGTCCTGTAGAGATACCTGGATTATTGAGGGTGGTTTCGAGGTCTCTTAGGGATTCTCAGTGTATTGTTGTAGAGAAGGCTTCATGGGTTTTAGCAAATTGTGATGATGTTCTCGTTAAGGTTTCTTTACTGTTAACTCCGCCTAGGGGTGAGTTGATTGTTGGTTTTGAGGGTTCAATGATTATTACTATTGAGGGTTCAGATTCGTCTAGTATTGTTAAAATGGCTAGTATACTTGTCTCTGCTTTAGAGGGGGTGGGGGCGGGGGTTACTATTGAGGGTTAGATTGTTAATGTTAGTAGTATTCGATTACGCTTCTAGCAGCTAGAACTTTCCTACGGTCTGCTAGTAGTGGTGCGATTATAAGGCCTGCTATGAATCCCCCTATATGGGCCCAGAATGCTATTCCAATAGAGACTCCTCCTATAGCTGTAGTTAGACCCATTAATAGCTGGTATATGAACCATAAGCCTATGTAGAGTATTGCTGGGAGGCTCATAAAGACTGGTATCCAGCCCCACATTGTTACAATTCTAACTCTACTCCAGGGGAATAATACGATGTATGCTCCTAGAACTCCAGATATGGCTCCAGAGGCTCCAATAGCCGGTACTAGTAGGGCTTGTGGATCAAATAGTATAACGGTTATAGTGTGTATAACTGATGCTATTATCCCAGATAAGAGGTAGAATACTAGGTATCTTACTCTACCCATAACAATCTCAATGTTGTCACCGAATATGTATAAGAATAACATGTTACCTATTAGATGTATTAGGTTACCGTGCAGGAACATAGAAGTTATTAAAGCGTAGAGCCTTTCACCACTAATAAAGTATAGTGGGATAAATCCCAGACTATATACGATGTCAGCATATGATCTAGCGCCTGGGAGGAGAAGCCATGGGAACAATACTGCAATTATAAAGACTAATATATTGAGTACTATAAGCGTAGTATTTACTATGGGAGCCTCTCTAACTATAATATTATCATCACCCACTGGAATACCCATATAGTGCACCTACACTAAATATAGCTATATATTAAGGGATTTAAAGATTTAAGTTTAGAGAAATTATGGGATAGTAGCGTGGGTGATGCTATAGTTAAGCTTAGGAGTTTTATAGAGCTCACTAAGCCTAGGCAGCTCGCGCTACTACTATTAACAATGTACGGATCATATATTGTTGCTGGAGGCCCCCTTGATTTTATAAGTTTAACTAAATTAACAATAATGGGGTTCGCTACTGTTGGCGGAGTTACAGCATTAAATATGTACTTAGACTATGATGTAGACTCTGTAATGGCTAGGACTAGGAGAAGGCCTCTACCATCTGGTAGACTAAGCTTAGATGAAGCCCTACTAGGCACAGTAATACTCCTAGTCTTAGGGGTGACTATAGCGGCTAGTATAAACAAGTATGTTTTATCTGCAGTCCTCGCAGGGTTATACTTTGACATTATAGCCTATACAGAGTTGAGTAAGAGGTTCACAGCCCTAAACATAATATTTGGTAGTATAGCTGGAGCTATGCCAGCCTTAGGAGGGTGGGCTGCGGGGGCAGGCTCAATAACACTACCTGGGATACTATTGGCTAGCATAGTATTCGCTTGGCAACCTCTCCACGTATGGTTCCTAGCCTACTCTTACGGAGACGACTATAGGAGGGCTGAGATTCCAATGGTTTCATTAAGTTATAGCCATAGAGTCTTCTCCATAGTTATACTAATCTTCCTAGCTCTAATGGCTATAGCAATGGCCACTCTAGTCTACTATCTGAAATATGGCTTAATTGCACTAGCATTAACACTAATATTAATAAGTTTAGCTACTTTAAGAGTATTAAGATTCTATAGGGGCCCCTCAAGAGAGGAGGCTTTCAAAATATATAAATTCGCTACTCCAACATTAGCAATTGTATATATAGTCCTGCCGTTAGAGTTCCTAATCTCAAACTATATCATTATAAGCTTACTTCTATGAGGTTTCACAAATGAGCATAGCGTGTAGTGAGCATAGGATTATAGGTTGTATTGGTTTAGCTCTATCTGGATTACTAGCCCTAATATCTCTGACTGGCTTACTCACTATTGAAACTCTACTCTCATATGCTCTATTATCCGTAGCTGTATCTCTTGTCATCCTACTACTTGACTCTAGATTAGTAGCCTTAGGTTATTTAGGCATGTTTCTAGCTATAATTTTAGCTTTAAAGCTACTTAATAGTAGTATACTGGTAGGAGTTCTCCTAATACTTCCAATAATTCAAGCACGCTACTATAAGAGTTTTAGGCCTGATATTATAGTAGCAGGTTTAGGAGTAGTTCTAGCATTACTCTCTACTATTACATGGAATCCTCTATTCTTATCAGCTACTCTTATAGCATATACTACTCTAGCCTTTATAGCCTCTAGGAGAATCCACACCCTCTCCATGGCGATAGCAGCTATAGTCCCAGTAGTGTGGGGTATAGCTATTGGGCTCATGGCTACACTCATTGTCATACTATTATCGGTAGTAGCCGGATCATATATAGAGAGAGTAGGCTGTCCTTTTAAGAGAGACTCCAGATTAGTATTCTATGGTACCCTCACGTCTACAGCCGGCATCCTACTAGCTGTTATTGGTAGTAGCTTAGGTACTATAAGCTATGGGCTGTGGATTCTAGGCCTCCTACTACTAGCTTCTGGGCTCTTAGTTCCTCGAACCCCTCTAAGTCTAAAGTCTTCTTAGGTATCAGGAGGCGCGTGCCATTAATTCTAATTGTTTGTTGAGGCATTATGGTATCTCTTTTGAATAAGTAGAAGGGTCTTCTAAGCCAGTTAGCCTCTATGAGTGCCTTCATAGCATATAGGACAGCTTCTTCTCTACTCTTAGCCCTCCTTATATACTCGAGAATACTAATCCTCTCACCTCTCCAGTTTATACATGGACTCAGCCTACCAGATGAGTCTATTCTGAGCCTATTACAGCCTGAGCAGAATATTGGGTTTGAGTATGGTCTAACAATTTCTACAATTGCACCATTCGGTAACCTATATATAGGTCTATAATGTAGTTGTCTAACCTCAACTCTAGCCCCTAGCTCTCTAAGCTTCTCCTCAATACTTGCTAGAGAGAATCTATGCGTCTTAAGTAGCTTAGCCCCTAAACCTACTGGAATAAGCTCTATTAGCTGTAATATCACACCCTTTACTTTAGAGAATTCTACTAAATCGAAAACCTCATCATGGTTAACACCATAAAGTATTAAAGCATTAATCTTAACCCTAAATCCAGCATTAATAGCTGCATCTAAACCTCTCAAAACTCTATCAAGTCCATCAACACCTGTAATAAACTTATACCTATCCCTTCTCAAACTATGTAGTGATACATTAATCCTCTTTAAGCCAGCATCTCTAAGATTAGATGCTAGAGATTCTAGGAGCACACCATTAGTTGTCATTGATATATCAGATCCCGGAGCTGAAGAGTTAACAGCCTCCACTATACTAACAATATCTCTCCTAATTAGAGGCTCTCCTCCAGTAATTTTAAAACTACGTATTCCAAGCTTCCATGCAGCCTCAGCTACTATACTATAATCTTCAGGTGTTAATAGTGGAGGCTTAGATCCAGGTCTTGCAGGCTCACCTAGAGGATCACCCTCTAGATGGCAGAAGAAGCACCTATAGTTACATTCAGAAGTGACTAGTAAGCGTAAACTATTAAGCTCTCTTCCATAAGCGTCTCTAATTAAATTCTTCAATTAAATCTCCTCTAAGCCTTGTATAACTTGTGAATCTCAACTATTAAGTTTTGCTAACATGAATGGTATCAAATTGTATATACAAGATTGTCTAAGAGCTTTTCTATTATTAATGGTATATATTCTACTATTAATACTTTATGATATAGGGATGCACTTTTCTATTTTTTCTAAGCTGTCTATGTATCTCTTATCCTCAATAGCTTTATAAGCTATAAGTTTTCCTTCAGGTAACCCTTTTACGTTTTCTCCTAAGAGTATAACTGTATCGGCTAAGTTTAGATCTGCACTGACCTCACTAATATCAGTTATACTTTGTATTTCAATAGTTAACACATTATATTTTCTTAGTAGAGATTTACCTATTAACTTATATTTCTCGAATAAGCCTGGGTATATTTTAGCATATAAGATTCTCAGAGTCTCTGTACCATAGTGGATGATTATATCGGGTTTAATCTTAGATATGATATTAATCTCTGAGCTAAGTAATGCTTCAGGGCTAAGTATAGCAGCATTTAAGATAGCCACGTTTATATTATCTGAGCTTAGACTTAGTGTTTTAGAAAAAGTCTCGGTAATCTCCTTAACTTCCTCCTCTACCCCCTTATATGTTATAATAGCTAGTTTAGCGTTACTCTCACGAGCTACTCTTAGAGCCCATTTTATTATAGAACCTAGTAGGAGCCTGTGGGGAGGACCGGCTATTAAAACTAGCTCACCAGACCTTAGAGGCCCTATCTTCTCATCTAATTCCTGGCATAATGTTCTAAAATACTTCAAATAATACTTTGGTTTAAGAGACTTAGGTGGCATCATGACCACTATACCTTCAGGAGCTTGTATTGTGAATGGTACCTCTGATACTTCTATTGGTGCTCCTCTAAGCTTCCTAATCTCCATCCTCCTAGATAAAAGACCATATTCTATGCTATGCTTTAGTATTATGATACCGTCAGCTACAAACTCTACATCTCCAGCCTCCTCTATATACTCTTTACCTAAGGGTATCTCAGCTACTAGTACTATAGCTCCTTTAATATCGAATGCTATGTTATAGAAGAAGTTTTGTAGCATAGCTCTCCTCTTAATATCAGATTGTATAGCCTTAGTTATAGGTGTAACACTATCTATTACTATTATTTTAGGCTTAAACTCTACGACTAAGTTAGTTATAGACTCTAAAAGACTATCTAGGGCTTCCTCACTACTAATTAGAGGAAACCTAACAAATCTAAAAGTATCAGAGGCGAGAAGTACTTCAAAGTTAAAGCCAAGCCTAGCCATATGCTTCATAAACTTCTCCTCAGGCTCCTGGGTGCTAATATAGAGGCACTTCTTACCCTCAGTAGCATTACTATAGCAAAGCTGAGATGCAAAAGTTGTCTTCCCAGATCCAGGATGTCCTGCTACGGTTATTATCGTTCCAGGTGTTAGGACACCATAGTAGTATTCATCTAATCCATCAATACCAAACCTAAATATTGTTTCATGTTTATTCGATGAGCTCAAACTAACCGCCAATATTATTTATAGAGCGGGAATTTAAAAACACTTATAATTCTATCTCTAATAATATTTAATGTTACTATACTATAATTCATAATTACACTTAATACTAGTGTTTTTAAAGGCTAAGTACTAGAATATACTATTGGGTTATATTGATTTGAGTATTAGAGTTGAGATTTTAAAAAGACCACATGTTAGAGAAGCTAAACTATGGAAGCCTGTTGAGGGTAGGGATGGGTGGATTGAATGCTACCTATGTCATAGGCGCTGTCTCATAGCTCCCGGTAAGTATGGCGTTTGTGGTGTTAGATTAAATATTGATGGTAAGCTGTACACTATGGTTTATGGTCTACTCACAGCAGTTAATATAGATCCGATTGAGAAGAAGCCTTTAATGCACTACTACCCAGCTAGTAGTGTATTAAGTATAGCCACTGTGGGCTGTAACTTTTTCTGTAAATTCTGTCAAAACTGGGAGATTAGTCAGAGTAGGCTTGAGAAGGGCCTTATGGGGGTTCAATTCACGCCTGATAGGATAGTAGAGTTAGCTATAGCCTATGACGCTCAAGGTATAACATATACTTATAACGAGCCTACAATATTCTACGAGTTCCTAGAAGATACAGCTAAACTAGCACATAAGAAAGGCCTATTCAATACTATGGTAACAAACGGCTATATGACACCCGAGACTGTAGACCAGCTAGGTAATCTAATGGATGCAGCAACAGTAGACTTCAAAGGAGGGGGTAGTGTAGAGTTTTATAATAAGATAATGAATGTTAGAGATCCTGACAAGATATATGAGACTCTAATAGCAATGAGAGATAAAGGCTGGTGGATAGAGATAACAAACCTCGTAGTACCCAAGTATGGAGATGAGGAGGCTCATATAAGGAAAATGGCGAGATGGATACTAGAGAATCTAAGCCCTGAAACACCATTCCACCTACTAAGATTCCATCCAGACTATAAACTAACAGATATCCCATGGACTCCAGTAGCAACACTAGAGAAACTAGCAAAGATAGCTATAAATGAAGGCCTAAAACACGTATACATAGGCAATGTCCCAGGCCACCCACTAGAACATACATACTGCCCTAACTGCGGCTACAAAGTAATAGAGAGATATGGATTCATGGTAACAGATTATAAGCTAACCCAAGATGGGAGATGTCCGAGATGTAAATATAAGCTAAATATAAGAGGCCAATACATAGGTAAGTCAATAGGATACCCCATACCCATAGTGTAAACAGCTTAAAAACTAGGCATCTAATATCATTCAGTAGCATCCAAATACATTACTCACTAAGAGTATAGAATTATAGTTTAAATAACTTAAAAGAAGAGCTAGCAAGATAAGTGTCTAATAATATAGCTAAAATCTAGTTTCTTAGAATAGGAGAGATTAGAAGCGTAGCTATTTTAAGTCAAGACCATTATACTCATGGATATTAGACTTAAACTATACTTCTTATTAATAGTGAGTTTGGTAAGTTTAACTAGATTTAGATCTTAGATCTTATCTAAATTAGGCGAAGTTATAATTCTAGTCTAGGAGGCTAGGAAATTAATTTTAGGTCTTAGGAGAATAGTATAGTTGGGTCTAGATATATGGATATTATTGAAGTTCTTGGTAAGATAAGATTTATTATGAATGTAGATGTGAACTCTAGAGTACATGCTTCATTGTTTAATTGGAATAGAGATGGTAAATGGGATGTTTTTATATACTGGGTTAAGGATAATCTTATTGAGAAAGTTACTAGTGGTTTGGACTCATTCCTATATCCTACAATTAGTCCTAGAGGTGATCTCATAGCTTACTGTAAAGATAGAGCAGGTGATGAGAACTTCCAAGTTGTAGTTAGAGATTTAAGCTCAGCTAAGGAGGAGGATGTAACGAGGAATCCTAAATACTATCATACTAATCCTAGATTTAGCCCTAATAGTGATCTACTAGCCTTTACCTCAAATAGAGGTGGGAAACCGTCTCAAATACACGTTTATGATGGGGGAGAGATAAGGGAAGTTACTAGGTGGAGTGAACCTATATTTATCTATGACTGGATATCTAATAGTGAGATAGTCTATGTGAAAGGCTTTTATAATACTGAAGTTAGGATTGTAGACATTAATACCCTTAATGATGAGCTTCTACTACACTTCAATAACTCTGAGACGCTAATTGGGGATGTTGATGTAGAGAATAGGAGATTCCTATTCACATCTAATACCTATAATTGGCTTGATATTGGTGAGTATGAGTTGAATACTAGATCCTGGAGATGGGTTTATAGGAGTAGTAGTGAGAAATATCAGCCAACATATCTAGGTGATAGTATACTATTCATAGAGTACTTAAGAGGGAGAAATATTTTGAGGAGGCTTAAGGGTCAGAGTATTGAAGATATAGATTTAAATGTTGAAGAGCTTAGCGTTGATAAAGATATGATAGCATATATTAAGTCTTCGTCTACTACTCCTAGTATGCTAGTTGTCGATGGGAAGATTGTCATCGATACTACACCTAGAGAGCTTAGAGGTAGGCTTGTAGGAGTCCATATAGTATCATATCATAGTTTTGATGGTTTACCTATAGAAGCAGTTGTCTTCAAGCCTACTGAGTGGAATAGAGACACTGTGATATATATTCATGGAGGTCCAGATGCTCACATATATGATACTTGGTGCTCCCTATGCCAGCTATTAGCGTTGCACGGATATATAGTTATTGCTCCAAACTATAGAGGTAGTACTGGGTATGGGAGGAGATTTCTACACTTAAACGATAAGGACCTTGGAGGAGGAGATCTTAGAGATATTATTGAAGCGTGGAGGCTAGCTAAGAATATGGGCTCTAGGAGAGTTTACGTTCTAGGAGCATCATATGGGGGATATCTAACGGCTTTAGCTTTAGTTAAAGAGCCAGAGATCTGGGATGGTGGAGTAGCTATAGTAGGATTTTATAACTGGTATACTGAGTATGAGAGAGAAGCTGATTATCTTAAATCCTATGATGCTATTAAAATGGATCCAAACCTATTCTACGATAGATCACCAATATTCCACATTGATAAGGTAAAAGCACCAATACTCCTAATACATGGAGCTAATGATCCAAGATGCCCGGTATATGAAGTAGAGCAGTTAGTAGAAAAGCTTAGAGTATATGGTAAAAAATATAAGATTAAAATATACGAAGACGAGGGTCATAGCATAAGAAAAGAAGTGAATAGGATAGATATGTATAGGAGAATAGTAAGCTTCCTAAATGAAATAAGTAGTTATGATGCTCTAAAGAATACTTAAAGCTATTAGTAGTCAATTGCTGATACAACCTCATATCAAGCTTTAAGTCTTACTATGTTAAATATAAATAGTTTAATAGTAGTAATTTCTAGATGGGTAACCTATAAGTGTACTTTAGAGTTCAGAAATTAGAGATATTTACTGGAGGTTTCCTCATGATAGCCTCATCTCTACTCTTCATAGTAGACATGCCTATGTTAAGCTTACTCTCATGGATTTTAGGTCTATTAATAGTCTCACTAGCTATACATAGGCTCTCAATAGTCTATGATAGTCCAGCAATGGGCGAGTTTTTAAAGAATGGATTAGTTCTATCTATAGTATCATTTATACTAGCTTATATGGCAAGCTATGCTAGGCTTACTACTAGTAGTATAGCTTTAATAACGCTATTACCGGATGTGCCGTATATGATAGATAGTGCAAATATACCACAACTTATATTAATAGTTGGGGTACATTTAACCCTAATAGTAGGCTTTTATATGATAGCAGAGTCTCTAAGAATACTAGCTTTTAAATCTAGAGAAAACATGTATATGATAGCAGGCTATACCCTACTATTATCAGGTATACTACTATCACCAGTTCTAGCAACAATAGCGACAGGATTCATACTCTTAGCAACATCTATATACGGGAGGCTTAGCATACCTTAACTTATTATAGCGAAAGTTAATAGCTAGGGATTATCTATATTATCGCTAATAATATATACTATAGGTATTAAGTTATTCTTCAACTTTATCGTTAATAGGTGGAGTATATGATCTCAGATAACTCTAGTATTACCACTGAGAAGTTAAAAATTATTGGTATGCATTGTGCTACGTGTGTCCTAACTATTGAGAAAGCTGTTAAGGGTGTTAGGGGTGTTTCTAGAGCTCAGGTTAGCCTAGCCTCTAATGAGGCTACAGTATCCTACGACTCTAGAGTTACTAGTTTAAGAGATATTGTTAGGGCTATTAGAAGTGCTGGGTATGATGTTTACCGTAAGGAGGTTACTATTCTTGTTGAGAACATGGTTTCTATTGAAGATGAGAGTATTATTGAATCTAAGCTTAAAAGAATACCTGGTGTTATTGATGCTAGTGCATCTCACCTTACTAGAACTCTAATTATATCCCTAAACCCAGAGTCTAGATCTGTAGAGGATATTATCGGGATTCTTGCAAGTCTAGGCTATAAAGCTAGTATAATGAGAGAGGCTATGCTTGAGGATTTTAGTAGACTAGAGCTCAGCTATCTGCTTAGATGGTCTATAGTATCATTGGCTATAGGCTTCACGTTATTCATATCAATGATTATACATATATTCCACGGCTTCCCAAGCCCATATTATGAGTTCTTAGGACTCATAGGCTCTAGTATAGTACTATTCATGCCTGGGAGGAGATTCTATCAAGGTGCTTATAGAGCTTTTAGGAATTTAACAGCTAATATGGATACTCTAGTTGCCCTAGGAACAGGCTCTATATACGTGTATAGTCTAGCAGTTACACTTGGCTTACTTAATGGAGATGTTTACTATGAAGCTGCAGCATTAATAATAGCATTCGTGATTACAGGTAGATACATAGAGGCTAGGGCTAAGCTAGGCACTGGTGAGGTTGTTAAGAAGCTAATGGAGATTCAACCTCAAGAAGCCTACGTAGTTAGAGGAGGTAGGGAGATTAAGGTACCTATAAGTGAGGTAAAGGTTGGTGATATTATAGTTGTAAGGCAGGGTGAGAAGATTCCAGTCGATGGTATTATTGTTAAAGGTAAAGCTTATATAGATGAGAGTATGTTTACAGGAGAGCCTATACCTAGAGAGAAGAGTGAGAGAGATCCTGTCTATGCTGGCTCAATAGTAACAGGCGGATGGCTCTACGTGATAGCTACTAGAGTTGGGGGTGAGACTACTCTAGCTCAGATTGCTAAGCTAGTATCACAAGCTCAGACTGGGAAGTTAAGTATTCAGAGGATAGTTGATAGGATAGCTGGAATATTTACCTGGATAATAATGTCTATAGCTATAATAACATTTATAATATGGTACTTTGTAGTTGGGGCTAGCTTAGAGAGATCCCTAGTATTTATGGCCTCAGTTCTCCTAGTAGCATGTCCATGCGCGCTAGGCATAGCTACACCAACAGCTGTAGTAGCTGGAGTTAACATAGCTGCTAGGAGTGGAGTAGTTGTTAGAAATGTCGAGGTTTTAGAGAGGATTAATAGTGTTAACCTCATAGCATTCGATAAGACAGGTACACTAACTCTAGGTAAACCTACAGTTGTAGCAGTAATACCTTCCAGTAACTATACAGTAGATCATGTCCTAGCATATGCTGCAATAGCTGAGAAGCTAAGCGAGCACCCAATAGCTAAGGCTATACTAGAAGAGTATCTCTCTAGGTATGGTAAGTACCCCCGAGATCCTGAAAGCTTCGAGTCCATACCTGGTATGGGTTTAATTGCTAGTCTAGAAGGTGAAACTATAGGTGTTGGCAACTCTAAGCTCATGGCAGGATTAGAAGTTAACATAGAGCCTCTCGCTGATATTTCATCAAAGCTTATGAGTGAGGGAGTTACAGTAGTCTATGTTGCTAAAGGATCAAGACTAATAGGCTTGATAGGAATAGCTGATAAGATAAAAGATGGAGTTATAGAAGCAATAGGAGAGCTCAGAGAGAGAGGCTTAAAGTTAGTAATGCTAACAGGTGATAAGGTGGAGACAGCTAAGAGTATAGCGTCGAAGATAGGAATAACAGATGTCTACGCAGAGCTAGACCCAGAAGCTAAAGCTGAAATAGTAAAGGAGTTACAGAGAAAAGGATTTAAAGTAATGATGGTAGGCGACGGGGTAAATGATGCTCCAAGCTTATCTAGAGCAAATGTTGGGGTAGCGATGGGTACAGGAGCAGATATAAGTAAAGAGGCTGGAGACATAATAATAACAGATGCTGATATAAAGAAAATACCTCTAATACTAGAGATCTCGGATAAAACTAGGAAGAGAATATACTTCAACCTATTCTGGGCATTCATATACAATATAATCCTAGTCCCGATAGCAGCAGGAGTACTAGCGCCAATAGGTATAACATTAAGACCAGAAATGGCTGCAGCAGCTATGGCATTAAGCTCTATAACAGTAACATTAAGTAGCTACCAGCTATCGAAATGGAAACCTAGATAGCCAGATTATTAAAGCCGCGGCCGGGATTCGAACCCGGGACCTCCGCCTTACCAGGGCGGCGCTCTATCCAGGCTGAGCTACCGCGGCACTCATTTTGATAACTATAGGTCAAAGTTTATAATTATTAATGTCTAGCCACACATTCTATAAATTCAATATTATCTATGGATCTTCTCGTCGTCACTATGTATGAATCTAGGTTTTTAAGTTTAAGTCTGCTAGCGCATTATGGTGTAATAAGTGTTTGGTATTCACTGGCTTGGGTTCATTTATTTGCTTACTATATTGTTTTTAATTGCTAACTTCTACTATACTCTCTTTAGGCCTCGTAACTTACTATATGTTCTTAGTCATTTGCTTGTTATAGTATCATTCACTATTTTCATCTTATTGTTTGTTATTAGTGATTATACGTTAAGTGTTGTTTACTATAATTCTCACCATGAACTCCCAATATACTATAGAGTTGCTGCTAGTTGGAGTAATGGTGGTGGTAGTTTACTCTTATTTTCTACGATATTATCAGTTATAGCATTAGCTTTTTGGAATCTTGAATCTAAGGCTACTAAATCTATATTTACTTTAACTGTCTTATCAGGATTAATATTAGCTTTCATTAATGGAGCTTTCGAATCACTAGATGCTAGTATTGATAGTGGTTTAGGCTTAAACCCACTCCTCCTTAATCCCTGGGTTTACCCTCATCCCCTAGCCACTTTCTTATCTTACGCCTTAATCGCCTCATCCTTCGCATTATACTTTCATAACGTATACTACTCTAGGGTTATGTTAGGTTTTGCTTGGGCTACTCTCTCTAGCTTTAATCTTTGGGGGTTTATGGAGTTATGAGACTCTAGGCTGGGGTGGTTACTGGGCTTGGGATCCTGTTGAGGTAATTCAGCTAATCCCATGGCTCCTTATTACAGCATCTATGCATTCATTCGCTTTATCCCATAAACTCTATGGTCTTTTCATCGCTTCTAGTCTGGCATCAGTATACTATGGTTTTATGGTTGTTAGATCCGGTTTATCTCCAATCCATGGTTTCGCATCACCTCAAGCTTTAACAGCTTACGTGTGTTTGGCTTCAATAGCTCTCATAGCTTTCGCCTCATACATGTATTTTAAGGAGGTTAATGTAAAGATTAATGGTTTGTATGATCTCAGCCTAGTTTTATCAATTATTTTAACTACATACTCATCCCTCATATTAATAGGAGCATTACTACCATCACTTTTAGGAAGCTTAACCGGGCTATTCTCTATATCTGCTCCAGCATTTGATTCAGCTATTAGATTATATACTCCACTTCTAGCTCCAGCATTAATCCTAGCTCTTGCTATAACGCCAATAGCGTATACTCACAGCTTACTAGACCCGAGGCTATATATTCCATTAATCTCCGGGTACTTTATACTCATTACTTTAGGAGCTATAGTAGTAATTCTCAAAAACTATACTTACTCTCCATTGAGTAGCTTATACATTAATATCTTAATAGCTTCACTTATCATAGGCTCAGCATACACTTCTATAATCTTAGCATTATCAAGTATACTATGGGCTACTAGGAGGTCTTTTAGGAGAGCTCTCCAAACATTAGTACATCTATTCCTAGTATTAGCAGTAATAGGTATAGCTCTGAGTGCCCCCTTCGCATATAATCAGGGATACTACTCTACAATAAGAGCAGAGTTAGGCTTAGAAAGTAATGGTTTAATGGTTGAGAGTATTAGTTTCAAGACCGAGAGTAGTACTATGAATTTAAGCACTATAATTGCTAGGGATAATAAGCTTATGGAAACAGCTAAAAAGCTATTAGAGTATACAATACTATACTCTACGACGTATGCAGAGGCCGTTGATGAAGCTAAGAGAACTCTATTAGAGGTTGGTGTGCTAGATTTAGCAGATGAGGGTTTACATATTGAGAGTATTGAATTCAAATATCCAGGAGGTAGTATACTAGTTAGAAATGCTACATTAAAGTTAAGATTGAGTATTATGGAGTCTATAGTTCTAGGTGTATTGGAGATTAATGGGGTATTAATAGGCAGCATGCCTGATGAGGTTATCAATTTAAGTCCATATCTAAACATTGAAGTAAACAATAGAACCTTAATAGTATATAACATATTAAGGATAGGGGATAAATTATTAGTTGAAGGCCAGGTAGGTAATCTGAAAATACCATTTACATCAAACTTTACAATACTAAAAGCATACGCTATACACCAGAATAACCCGCAAGCTAGAGAGTTATACTATACACTAAAAACTCTCAAGCTAGACGGTATAACTCAATCTAGTTGTCTACCTAGATTAGAGGCTTGCATAAACATTAGGATACCTAGAGTATTAGAGCTTAATACACTAGTTAATGTTGAGGGCGTACCCGCTCAAGTTAAGCTAAGGTATGATATAGGTGGAGAGCTAGCTGGAGTTAAAGGTCTCGTTCCTAGACCTATTATAGTTAGGAGTGGTTTATCAGACTATTATATAGCTGTATACCCCAAAATATACCAGCTAACTAGCCGGGTAACTATAACAGACGCAGAGTTAGGCTACTTGAGTGAAGTATTTAAAGGTAAGAGATTTGAGGAGAAGATAGCTTTAGCTTCCATATTTATAGCTTCAAGGCTTAAATCTGAGGTAGGCGATCCTAGAATTATAGTAGACTTAAACCCAATAGAGTATACGCTAGCTCTCCTTAAACTCTATAATCTCACAGAGGAATGGAGCTCGCCTAAAGAACTAGTATTAAGAGTTAAAACTATACCATACATTTGGATATTATGGTTTAACGCTGGGCTAGCAGTAATCCTACAATTAATTTTAACAATCACATATGGTTTAAGGAAGAGGTAATTTTACTAGGTTCTAGCCGGTGGAGCCTTATAAGACTCGTGGCAGGGGCTTAGTATCTCATCTACCCTAATAACCCCTAATAAATTATCATTGCTAGAGTTCACGTAGTATCCTCTAATACCAATACTCTTCCCTATAATCCATGGACCTGGCGGTTTACTATGAGCTGAATTGAATAAAGTTAAAGGAATTTCTAAGAGAACCCTATCACCTCTCCTACCTTCTAAGATAATTTCTAGCTTATCGCCACTAATATTATAGTCAACTATTAACCCTATAACGTTTACAGAACCTCCACTAAATCCTTTGAGTTCTGATACATCTAGGTAGCCTCTAGAAGTTGAGGCTACATATGCTGCAATAAATATAACTATGAATAGTAGTATAGCTAAGACTATTATTTTAACTTTCAAGTCTCTCACCTCTAGTTGAAGCTATTACTGCTAATGGGAGGAGTATAGCGTAGATTATAGTATTAATGTAGACAACAGGGTGATTAACAACTCTTAACTTAGTAAAAAACCCATCACTATAACTGTAAGCTACAATATTATCAATTAAGGTAATCTTCCTCTCTCCACTTATCTCAACTTCAAGTGGTGTTATTGGAGGTCTTCCAGTATAATAGCCTTCAATAGTAGAGTCTTTGCTTTCTATTTTTAACCATATTTTATCATTTTCTACCCTAGCATCTAGAACTTTACCTGTAGGTTCTACGAGCCCCAATGATAATGTAAGCCCATATAATGATATTATAGTTAAAGGTAGTAGTACAATTATTAGTGGAGTGTAGGTTATAATTTTTGACTCAATACTTTTAACTCTATGCTTGTAAGTATATGCTAAGAGTATAATGGTTATAGATATTAAGCTTAATATGAAAAGCCTTGATAGAAAGAGTTGAGGATCTCCAGCTATAAACTCTCTAGTCTGTTCAGGTGTAGGGTGTAAGCTTTCAACAATCCTAGGTATAATAAAGCTTAATGGTACTGTAGCGTAAACAGCGAAAGCATAAGCCATAGCTATAGAGGGTCTCCTATCAGGATCTCTAACACTATTCTTAACAGCAAAGTATAGAGTATATGCTATTAGCAGGAATAATATACTAACCTGTCTCGGATCCCAACTCCATAGGGCACCCCAAGATTCCATAGCCCATATACTACCAGTTAGAAAAGAGGCTAAAGCTAGAGGGATTCCAATCTTTATTGAAGAGTCAGATAGAAAATAAAATGTTGACCTCCTAGTTAGAAGAAATAATAATGCAAGCACTGCTGCAATAGTTAATACGATATATGATCCTACAGAGACTGGAACGTGAACATAGAGATTTCTATAAGCTGTTGGAGCCCCTCTCTCAACAATACTAGGAAAAGAGCCTTTAAAAATCGAGTATGTAACTGTAACAGAATCTACTAGTAGTAGAGTTAATAGTAGTGCAATTATAATATTCCGAGATAAACTCATGGTGTAATCCTAGGATATTAACTTTAGTTCTAAACCTATTAACTTAAATATATAAAGTAAATATTTTGAGATTAGCAGGTGTACTGTATTGAGTCTAACGTTATATGAGATATGGAAGATTTACGAACATATTATAGCAGTTAGGAATGTAAACTTAAATGTTGATAGTGGGTCAATAGTAGCTATCTCAGGCCCTAATGGTTCAGGTAAGACAACATTGCTTAGAATTCTAGCAGGGCTCGATCCACCTAGTAAGGGTATTGTTAGAGTTTTCAGATTTAAGCCTGGAAGTCTAGAGGCTAGGAGTATAACCTCTATTATGTTAGATAAACCATTACTCTTAGAGGAGCTTACTGTATCTGAGAATATTAGCTTCTATACTAAGCTACTACATGGTAGGATTTCAGAGCTAGCTGTTAAAGCCTACGAGCTTCTAGGAGTTGGTAAGTTTAAGAATATAAGAGTAGGTATGTTAAGCCATGGCTGGAAGCGTAGAGTAGATTTTATTAGAGCTCTCTTAAATAACCCTAAATTACTCTTAATTGATGAATTAACTACAGGTTTTGATATCGATAGTATTAATATAGTCACTAAGATAGTTGTAGAAGTTGCTAAGAGTGGTTCTATAGCTATAGTTACTGGTCCAAGCTGGAATCATCTAGTACCTATTATACCCTACTCTACAGTGAAATGCTATATGGAGGGTGGTATACTATCATGTTCTACACACTAAGAGTAATATATAATCTTCTCTATAAGGATCTAATAGTAACCTTTAGAACCCCATGGGAACTTATAGCTATGATGGTATTCTCTATGTTAGCAGCAATACCATCAGCAATATCCGAAACTAGTCTTCAAGTAAGTTTAGTCTTAATACTATTATTCATAACGGTATTTACGGCTACACAAGGGTTCCTAAAGGATAAGTGGCGTGGAGTAGTAGAAGTTTACTGGCTTTATCCAGTATCACCTATAGCATCATTTACCTCTAAGCTAATATATAGCAGCATGCTAATAATAATAGCTATAAATGCCTACATCCTAACATTAGCATTACTAGGAGTAGGATATGAGAGTATAATTAACATTATGGTGCTAGCTTACCCGCTAACACTATACTTAGCATCTATATCATCGCTAGCATCAATGCTAACAGTACACCTTAAAAGTGAGACTCCACTACTAATAGCTTTAACGTCAACACTAGCAATACCCCCACTCCTATCAATGAACCCTAAAATATCCCTAATAACTGGGATAGCATACGCTGTGATATCAATGATAATAGCAGAGCTCATAGAATATAGTTGATGCATCAGCTAGCCTGACAGAACAGTTTTGAATCCAATATTGGCTTATATTAGTTGATGCTCACCCCCTCTGCTATGATTAGCGCGTAGATAAACATGCAGGGAACTATCAATAATCAAGATGTGAAGGTTTAGGGGTGCCTTCCAAGCCCAATGCAGGGGGAACAAGGGATGAGGCGTTAAACAAACATAAGAGCCGAATCCTTACATGGCTAAGATAAGTGGGGAAACATATTAAAATCAGCATTAAGAGTAGCAGCACTAGGATTAGGAGCCATAATAATAGTAACTATAATCAAATCTTTAACAATAAAAATACTCATGCCATAAACAGAGAGTATATGAGATTAAATAATATCATAATCCATTATAATCTTATAAAACAATTTCACCACACTGAGCTAGTATTAACGTTAATAGTTCAATGTTATACTTCAAAATTCAAAACTAGATTACATTAAGTTAACACTATAAATACTTCCACTTTAATATTTTAGAGAGGAGCGAGATCATTGTATTCTAAGAAAGATTATATATTAGCTATTGATATAGGAACTTCGAGGATTAAAGCGGGCCTAGTTAATGTGGATAATTTTAAGATTGAGGTAGAGGCTACTAGAGAAGCTCCATTAATAATACAGAAACCTAAATGGGCTGAAGTTGATCTCAGAGAATTATGGAGTATTATCTGTGACTTAGCCAGTGGTATTGTTAACGGCAGGCAGGTTAGAGCTTTAGTATTTAGTGGGCATCTAGCTGGAGTAGTCCCCGTTGATTCTAATTGTAATCCACTTAGAAATCTAATTATCTGGCTAGATGAGAGAGCTTCTGGTTATCCTAGAGAGCTTTTCAGTGGTCTTATTAGATTTAAAGGTTATAATTTATTGAGACTACTCGAGTTTCTATTAGTAACTGGTGGAGCTCCAAGTAAGACTGGGAAAGACCCAATATCTAAGATTTTATGGATTAGGGATAATGAGCCCGATATATGGAATAAAACTTTTAAGTTCCTAGGTACTAATAGCTTCCTCCTAGCTAAAACTACAGGCAACTATGTTACTAGCCCTGATGATGCATCACTAACATGGCTCCTAGATACTAGAAACTTTAGGAATATCTGGAGCTTAAGACTACTAAGAAAATATGGAATACCCATAGATAAACTACCTAGAATAGCTAGATCTATAGATATTGCTGGGAGAATAAAATTAGAGGCTGCAAAAGAACTTAATATAGACCCTAATATACCCGTTATAGTAGGATCAGGAGATTTAACATCAGCCGCC
>JAUQQR010000026.1:7544-20585 GCA_030549835.1 Thermoproteota archaeon | reverse complement strand
TGTGTTGAATATAAATAACACGGTTAACCACTAATTACCAAGCTACTCTTATAAGCATAGCAGCTTCACATTCTCTCGAGGACTGGGACGCCTAAGAGTGTTAATCCTGAGCTTAGAGCGTCTCTAACTAGCTTTACTAGTAGAGCTTTAGCTTCCCTAAACCCTATATTCTGTTCATGTATTACACTATCTCTCTGATACCATCTATTAAATATATCTGCTAGTTTAAGTAGGTATGATGCTATATCCTCTGGTCTAAGCTCATCTATTGCTTTAGCTGATATGAGGGGATACATTAATGTATGTATTAGTAGAGACCTTCTTTCTCTATCCTTATAGGCTGTAGGATCTACTAGTCTATAGTCTATAGGTCCGTGCTTCTCTAAGATATTGTGGGCTCTAGCGTAAGTATACTGTAGGTATGGGCCTGTATTCTCTTCAAAGTTTAGTATTTTCTCAACATCAAATACTATTGGTTTAAGAGCTCCAGGCTGCACTAGGCTAAACCTTATAGCACCTACAGCTATTTTCTCTGCTATACTCTCAGCTAAACTCATATCTATACTAGTATTCCTAGCTAGAATCTCTTGTAATGCTCTAGCCTTAGCCTCGTCTAGAATCTCATCTAGGCTAACATACTCTCCTCTCCTACCGCTCATGACCCTGCCCGGTAGTCTTACTATTTCATAATCGTAATGTATCATGTTATGGGCTTCCCTAACTAAGCCTAAGCCTAGGAGAGCTAGCCGTATTTGAAGCTGTGGGAGCCTCTGCTCTCCTGAAATAACATTTATAACGATATCAGCATTAGAATCTCTAAATTTAAATATACTATATGCTATATCTCTGGTCCAGTATAGTGTAGTACCATCACTCCTAACTAAGACCATGGGGGGTATATCGAAGCCTTTAGGAATCTTGAATACTTCTCTAAGGCTCTCATCATCTCCAATCTTATCCCTTACTATACTCATTATATCTAAGGCTAGTGTATCCTTATATTTTGTAATATACTTGCTTTGCTTAATAGCCTCTAGGACATTTGCTACTAGACCACTCCACACAATACTACTCTCCCAGTCTATATAATCAAAGGCAACTCCTATTCTAGAAAGTGTCATATTAAATCCTTCAATTACGGCTTTAGCTATAGACATTATTAGGCTCTTCTCAGGTTCGAGCCCATACTCGTATCTAGCCATAATCTCTGATAGTAGTGCTTCAGGATTATCTATTGATAATATACTGTTAATTATATAGTCTGCTAGTTTAGAGTCTCCTCTTTCTCTTAGCTTAGCTAGTATTGAGGCTAGCTTCTCAGCCTCATTGATGTTACCTCTATTATTTGCAGACACATAATCTATAGATGTATGTGTTATAGCGTAAACCCAACCAATAGCATGATCTATTTTCATATTTAATCTACTAGCTAACTCATTAGGGCTAATGCCGAGTATTCTAAGGCCTAAAGCTACTACGGCCATCTGCCTGCCTACATCATTAACATAGTACCTCCTTATAACTATATGACCTCTAGCCTTTAACATCCTAGATAGAGAATCTCCTAAACTAGCATTCCTAGCATGACCTATGTGTAGTGGATGTACCGGGTTAGCACTAGTATGCTCAATAACAATTCTCTTGGCCTCATTAGGGTTTACTTTAGGCGCATCTATAACCCAACCTTTACCTACATAATTTAAAAGCTCACTCCCAAGTCTATCCTCTAAGACTCTAATATTCATGAACCCCTTCTCTGTAGTTAAAATTATAAAGTCAACATTTCTAGAGACACATTCACTAATACTATCTACTATACTACTCAAATCCCCTCTAATAAACCTCCCAAGAGGGAACCCGAAATCCCCATATTCTTCCCTAGGAGTTCTATCTAGGAGCTTAATGTATACGTCTAGAGGGACTTTAACAGTAGAGTCTAGGCATGAGCCGACAACTATTAACCCTTGGACTAAGGGCCCCCCATTCTCATAAGACAACTCGTTATCCCGAAAGTTTAAGATAAATAATTAAACTTTAAAACCTCATATTAGATAGAATAGTTATAGGGCGAGTCTAGCATGACTGTTCCCATAAAGAGGATAGATGAGTTTACCTGGACTATACCTAGAGAGGCTAAAGCATGTATGAGAGTGCCAGCAATTATATATGCTGACGACTTCCTAATTAATAAGATGAAAGAAGACTTAACACTAGTTCAAGCTATGAATGTTGGGTGCCTTAAAGGTATACAGAAGTATAGCCTAGTAATGCCAGATGGGCATCAAGGCTACGGCTTCCCTGTTGGTGGAGTTGCAGCCATGTCTATTGAAGAAGATGGTGTAATAAGCCCTGGTGGCATAGGGTATGATATTAATTGTGGTGTGAGGGTTATAAGAACAGACTTAACAGTTAAAGATGTTAGGCCTAAGATTAAAGAGCTTATTGATGAAATATACCGTAATGTTCCTAGTGGCGTAGGTAGTACTGGTAAGGTTAGATTATCTATCCAAGAGCTCGATACTGTGCTAGAAGAAGGGGTTAAGTGGGCTATTAGCAAGGGTTACGGCTGGGGTGATGACATAGAATATATTGAGGAGAGAGGTAGTTGGGCTTTAGCAGACTCTACAACTGTAAGTAAAACTGCTAAGCAGAGAGGAGCAGAGCAGCTAGGTACTCTAGGTAGTGGTAACCACTTCTTAGAGGTCCAGGTTGTTGATAGAGTATTTGATGAGAAGATTGCGAAAGCCTATGGACTATTTGAGGGTCAAATAGTTGTTATGATACACACTGGGAGTAGAGGATTAGGCCATCAAGTTGCAAGTGACTACCTAATGATTATGGAGAGAGCTATGAGGACATATGGCACTATCCCACCTGATAGAGAGCTAGCTAGTGTACCTTATAGTAGTAGAGAAGCTCAAAGCTACCTAAAAGCTATGGCTGCAGCAGCAAACTTCGCATGGACTAATAGGCAACTTATAACACACTGGACTAGAGAGAGTTTCAAGAAGGTATTCCGCATAGATCCAGATAAGCTAGGAATGAGGATAGTATATGATGTAGCACATAATATAGCTAAAATTGAAGAATATGATGTAGATGGGAAGAGAGTAAAACTAATAATACATAGAAAAGGAGCTACTAGAGCATTCCCACCAGGCCACCCAGAGATCCCAGTAGCATATAGGAGTGTAGGCCAACCAGTACTAATACCAGGTAGTATGGGTACAGCAAGCTATATCCTAGCAGGTATCCCTGAGGGGGTTAAAAGCTGGTATACTGCTCCACACGGTGCAGGTAGGTGGATGAGTAGAGCTGCAGCTAAGAGGAAGAAGTCTTATAGAGAAGTTGTATCTGAACTAGAAATGAGAGGAATATATATTAGGGCTAGTAATATTGAGACTGTAGTAGAAGAGACTCCAGAAGCATATAAAGATGTAGATAAAGTTGCAGAAGTAGCTCATGCTGTCAAGATAAGTAAGCTAGTTGCTAGGATGAGGCCTATAGGTGTAACTAAGGGTTAATTTTTTTAAGGAGCATTTCTACATAAGTTTCACTAACATACTGATCCATAGTTAACCCTAGAATTTTAACTAAACTCTCTACATCACCTACTTCTCCACGCTTAGACTCGATTTCAATAAAACATCCTAAATTCTCTACTATATCAATAGTTATGACGACATTTAGCCCCTCATAATACCTCCTCTTCTTAACTACCACTAGAGATTCCTGAAATCCTAGATTATGTAGAATATCCTCTAAATCTTGAGGTACCGTGACTGATAACTCTATCCTCTCCTTAAACCTAGAATCTCTCCTAGGCCCCTTATATGTTAAGAGTACTTTATCTCCTATTATCCTAAGTCTTAATGCCTCATCTGTTGATAAGAAATCTCTACATGGATGCTTATAATACTTATCTATTTCTAAATACTCACCTTTAAACTCTAGCCCTAGACTTTCAATTATAGACTTTAAACTCTCTAGATTACTACACTCTACCCTAAATTTACCCTCAACTTCTCTCATAGTATTAAATCCTCTTTGGATAATAACTGTATTTATAGCTGGCTTATAATACCTTTATCTCTCAACACTTTAACTCTCCATGTTGGGGTAACTGTTTTAGGATGATTTGCTTTAACGTAGTCTATTCTAGTTGTTGAGGTATTTCTAGGCATTCTCTTAAGCTCTTCTGGGTTAGTGAAAGCCATATTCTCTAACTCTTTTAACCTATTAATGTATGAGTCTATGTTTTCTTTTGTTTCACTCTCAGTAAACTCTACCATTAAAGCCTCCTTAACTATTAATGGGAAGTATATTGTTGGAGCATAGTAGCCCGCGTCTAGGAGTCCTTTAGCTATGTCTTCTGCAGTTACTCCAGTCTCATTCTTTAATGGCTCGACACTAACTATAGACTCATGCTTCCTATACCTCCATGGGCCGTAGGGTAGGCTATAGTACTTGGCTTCACCTAATAGTCTCTTAGTAAAGTAATTCGTATTTATTACTGCGACTTCCCCCGCTTCTCTTAATCCTTGGGCTCCAAGTGAAGCTATATATACGTAAGCCCATATCAACTGGCTAATATTACCTAGCCATGACCTAACATAGCCTATACTATAGGGGCCTCCTTTATCAATCCTATAATACCCATTCTCATAGATTATCCTATAGCCAGGTACTAGATCTACTAGCGTTATATTATCTACAACATGCTTCTTCTTAACACAGACAGGACCCGATCCAGGACCCCCTCCCCCATGTGGTGCAGAGAACGTCTTATGTAGGTTTAAGTGTACAATATCAATATCCATGTCCCCGGGTCTAGCGTATCCTATTAACCCATTGAGATTAGCTCCATCATAGTATACAAGCCCATCAATGCTATGTATGGCATCTACTACTTCTAAAATCCTCTCATCAAATAATCCTAGAGTACTAGGATTAGTTATCATTAGACCTGCTATTTGTGATCCAATGACAGCCTTTAAAGCATTAATATCAATATTACCATCATCCCCCGTAGGAACCTCTACAACCTTAAAGCCAGCCATAGTGCCTGTAGCAGGGTTTGTTCCATGAGCTGAGTCTGGTACTATTAGTTCTCTCTTAAACTCAATATTACCTCTAAGCTCATGATACTTCCTAATTATTAGAGCTCCTACAAGTTCTCCCTGAGCTCCAGCGGCTGGGTGGATACTACAGTAATCCATTCCCGTTATAGCTTCAAGCCATCTCTCTAACCTATATAGTAGCTCAAGTAGTCCTTGTACTAGGTCCCCGTCTATGAGGGGGTGTAGGTACTGTAGCTTCTCGTGGAATGCATATTTTAACGCTATCTTAGGATTATACTTCATAGTACAGCTTCCTAGAGGGACTGGCCCTAGATCTACACCATAAGACATCTGTGATAGTCTAGTATAGTGTCTTATGACTTCAACTTCACTAAGTGACGGTATATTAGGCTTATTTTGTCTTGCAATCTTTTCAGGTATCTTAAACTCGCCTACTACTCTCTTAATATCCTCTTCTACTTCAGGTATCTTAAATCCAGTCCTACCACTAGCTCCTAGCTCAAATATGAGAGGCTCATCCCACTTAGCCTGTCTAAACATTGTGTCTACACCTCAATAATAGTCTTAATAGCCTCAACTAACATATCAATATCACTCTTACTATGAACTTCTGTAACAGTCATTAATATATCTGAGTCTCTAAACCAGGCATGACCACCTAGGGGTATCCCAGCTATTATCCCCCTCTCTTTAAGCTTAGATCTAATAATGTTAGCACTAACTGGTAGCCTAACAGTAAAGTCTATAATAAACTCACCTTTAAGTAGAGGAGACTCTACACCCCTCAACTCAGATAACCTCTTAGCAGCATAATGTGACTTATACCATATGTGCTTAGCTAATTCAATGAGACCATCTCGGCCTAGGAGGCTGATATAGACAGCTGAAGCTATAGCCATTAATGCCTCATTAGTAGTTATATTACTCGTAGCCTTAGCCCTCCTAATATGTTGTTCTCTAGTCTGAAGTATCATAGCGAAAGCCTTCTCACTCCCATCAATAGTTGTAGTTAGACCAATAATCCTACCAGGCATCTGCCTCACAAGTTCCCTATCCCATCTAGTAGCGAATATACCCAAGTAGGGGCCACCATAGTTTAAGCCTAATCCTAGGGGTTGCCCCTCACCAATAGCTATATCTGCTCCTAAAGCCCCTGGAGGCTTAAGTATAGCCATGCTTATAGGCTCTACCCCCATAATATATAATGCTTTAAATCTATGTGCTAACTCTCCAATGTAGTCTACATTAACATCTACTACCCCAGTAAAGTGTGGATACTCAATGTATACTGCTGCGATATCATCGCTAATCTTAGACTCTAAATCCCTAGTATCAATATATCCAGTCTCTCTATCTACACTTACATCTATAATTCTACCATTATGAGGCCAAATATATGTCTCAGCTACGCTCTTATGCATAGGGTTCATAGTCTCAGGTACTAGGAACTTCTTCCTACCAGTAACCCTCATGGCCATGAGGAGAGATTCTCCTAAAGCACTACTCCAATCATACATAGAACAGTTGACGACCTCCATTTCTAGGAGCTCAGCTACTAGACTTTGATACTCGAATAAAGCCTGCATTAAGCCCTGACTTATCTCAGCCTGGTATGGTGTATATGCTGTTAGAAACTCCCCCCTAAATATAATAGATTTAATAGCCTCAGGAACATAGTGAGGCCACACGCCTCCACCCATAAATGGAGGTATTCTTGGACTAGATATCCTAGAAAATAAATCCTCCATATGCCTATAGACTTCAATTTCACTCAAAGACCTCCCAAACCCTATAGGTAGCATATCCCACTTATCCCTACTGATTCTAATACTCTCAGGTATATCTGAGTATAATTCTTCAACACTATCAACACCTATGACTTTCAACATCTCTTTCTTAATATACTCAACACTATTAGGAATCCAGGGGTGAGTCAATGTTCTGGCACCATAGTGTAATTTAAAGTACAAGTTAAATATGTAGAGAGCCTAACATCATTTCCGCGAGAAGACAATGTTATTTTAAGTTAGAAAGTAAAATATATTAAAGGTGCTTGTAATGTGAGGGTACTCTATATTCATGCATCTAGAATCTCTTATAAGACAGTTGAGGAGGCTATAGAGAATCCTCCAGATCCTCCAGGTACTGGGGAGTATAGTAATTGTCTCATAGTATTCACTACAATAGAGGAGGGTGATGATGATAGTGTTATATGGAGAGCTTCTGGAGATATTGTAAGCCACGCTAATAGGCTTAGTGTTAACTGTATACTCTTATATCCCTATGCTCACCTTTCTAGCAGTATAGCTAAGCCTAGTGATGCCTACAGGCTCTTAAGAGTCCTAGAGGAGGCTCTAAGAGGAGTATGGAGTGGAGTCTTAGCTAGAGCTCCATTCGGCTGGTATAAGTCCTTCGATATATCATGTATCGGTCACCCTTTATCTGAGCTCTCCAGGGAGTTTAGGAGAGAAGAGACAGTATCATACATGGGGGTAAGCCTAGAGGAGGCTCTAGCTAAGGGAATTCTAGAAGAGTGGCTTCTAAGCAGAAACCCCTGGTCTAAGGATTTACTTGATCTGTCTAGGAGATTCGATATAGATGGTTTAATGGGTAGAACTATGCTATGGGAGCTTGAGAATAAAGTCATAAAGGAGCTTAACTTAACTAGGATAGTTAGGGTAGAGAAGCCTAAAATAGTATACGGGTTATGGGGTTTATCTAATCTAGCAAGACTATGTAGCGAGAGTGAGAGTTCACAAACACTCCTCACATGGGGCTATATGGGAGACTCTATGGCTATATCTAATGTAAACCCAGCTAGCCTACTAGAATCTATAAATAAGAGACTAGTAGAGGATACTGTAAGAGTTAAACTAGGAGTAGATGGACTGAATACAGGGATTCCTGAGGGCATAGCCCTCATATACAAGGCTAGAAACGGGGGAGGAGTACCTCTAATAATTGAAGCTAGAGTTAGAGGAGAAGAGAGATACTGCCTAGGCCCTATTAAGAGTATACTACTAGCACTCCTAGACTCTGGATTAAAAGATGCAGACACGGGAGTAACACCACAAATACCCCCATGGACGGCTCCAATACAGGTAGCAATACTACCAGTTACTAGTAGAGAAGTAGAGGTAGCTAGCAGGATAGCTAAGAAACTAGAAGGAGTCGGTATTAGAGTAAAAATACTAGCAGAGGGTAGCCTAGGATCAAGGATTAGAGAAGCTGGAATGCTATGGGTCCCAATAGTAGGAGTTATAGGTAGTAGAGAAGCTGAATCAAACACAATATCAGTTAGAATGAGGAAAGATCCTGGGAGACAGGAGGTTATGAGTATAGATGATTTTATAGAAGAGGCAAGAAGAGCCTTAGCTATGCAATAAAGCTTATAAGGCTAGATAGATAAAGTAGAGGCAGGAAGCAATAGAAGGTGTATACTACGGGTACTTCTAGACTTCTCCTATTAGCTGGTTTATGAGTAACTATATCACTGGTATTAGCATTAGCTATAGCGTATGCAGTCGGCTCAATACTAGTTCCATGGCTTGCAGGAGAATCTCCAGGTCATAGTGTCTCGTATAGTAGCGTATTTAAGGTAGAAATGCTTGTGAGATCTTTTAAAGCATCATCTACTAAAGGTTTAATAGAATTTCCTGTAAGTGATAGGATTAATATTATAACTCCACAATACGTTAGATGTCCCGATATATGTCATTGGGAGACGAATATACTAATAGCACTATTTGAGGAGGCTTATAAAGCAAATGCTCTAGATAAGATAGCATTCATAACCATAGGCTTAGACCCCTGGGATGAGGATTTAAACCTAGCATCTACATACCAGGAAGCTAGAGCTGGAGAATGGCTTAAGAGAGGAGTATACTGGGCGTGGATATACGATAATATAACTCTAATGAGAGACATATGGAATGAGTATAGAATATATGTTGAGAAAGACGAGAAAACAAGACTAGTAAACCACTTCGCTGAATTCATAATAGTAAAAGATGGTAAAGTAGTATACGTAGTAGTCCCAACAACAGAAGGATGGTCTAAGCCGGCTAACGTAGCAAAGCAAATTTGGGAACTTGTAGATGGGCTAATGAAAGCTACGCCACAAGATCATACTCATCACCATCATCACCATAGTCATGAATAAAGGTAGAGGTAGCTCTTAGACTTATTAACTAGCCACCAATACTCCTCTATATTATATTTAGAACACTCTTAGGAGCAAAGGGTTTAATTAATAATTTTTAGGAGCTATCCTATAATTTATATTAACTCTCAATTAGACTAACAGTATTGGCGGTGATTTGGGATGGCCGTTAGCAGGATAGCTCTTATTACTGGGATCATCATTGTCCTAGTATTGGTTGCTGGTGCTATATTTTATTTGCAGATGAGGCCTGCTCCAACGACTACTCCTACTCCCACTCCTACCCCTGTTACACCGTATACTATGAAGATATTTACTGGTGGTACTGGGGGAGTGTATTATCCTTTGGGAGTTAAACTTGCAGATATGCTGAGTAAATATTCTGGTGGTAGGATTACAGCTACAGCAACAACTAGTGGTGCTAGTGTAGCTAACGTTAGAGCATTACAAGCTGGTGATGCTAACCTAATATTTGTCCAAAATGACATTGCATACTATGCCTTTAAGGGTATCTACATGTTTGAGGGTTCTAAAGTCGAGATTATTAGAGGTGTAGCTGTATTATACCCTGAGATTATACAGATTGTAGTTAGAGCAGATAGTGGTATTAAGAGTTTAAGAGACTTAGAGGGTAAGATTGTTGCTGTAGGAGCTCCAGGTAGTGGTACTGCTGTAGAAGCAGAGTTAATATTAAAGGCTGCAGGATTATGGGATAAGATTAAGGCTGAATATCTAGACTTTAGAACAGCTGCACAAGCACTCAAACTAGGTCAAGTCCATGCAGCCTTCATAGTAGCAGGTATACCTACAGCTTCAGTCCAGGAGCTAGCAGCTACTACACCAATAAACTTAGTAGAAATACCAGACGATGTCCTAAATAACTTAAAGAAACAAGGCTACCCATTCTTCATCCGAGTAGTAGTCCCTAAAGACACTTATAGTGGCGTAACTGAGGATGTCCAAACACTAGCTGTCTTAGCAATGTTAGCTGTAAGAGCAGATGTTCCAGATGATGTAGTATATAGTATACTA
Source organism: Thermoproteota archaeon (assembly GCA_030549835.1). Classification (GTDB taxonomy): domain Archaea; phylum Thermoproteota; class Thermoprotei_A; order Sulfolobales; family Acidilobaceae; genus DSZV01. Next base: position 10,310 of record JAUQQR010000026.1, on the reverse strand, counting down.
GATATAATGTTCAAGCACATTGATGAGCTTAGAGCAGCACATGCTAGGGCAAAAGATATAGAACTTATGAAAGCACTAGATGGAATGCCAATTCCCCTACACCCTGGAGCTGTTAAGTACTATAGAGATAAAGGTATAACAGTTCCTCCAGAGCTCATACCATCAGAGGGTTACTAAGATTAAAATACTACTACCTATTATATTTTTTATCATAGCATTAGTCCTATTAGTACCCATAGTACCAATTCTAGAGGTACGTGTAGACTCAGTACAAAGGCTCATACTCTTAACTCCAGCTACAATTAAACTATCATATATTCATAGTGTTGAGAAGACTACTATACTAGAGGTATTAGAGGCTAAAGGAGATTGTATTGTAATATCTAAGATTAAATGGGCAGGATACGGGGCTGGAATGCCATCCTCAATACTAGATATAAACTTAGAAGTGAGAGTAGATAATACATATTATATAGCAGAAGTTAACAAATGTTTAGGTAATGAGGTTAAGATAAGTCTAGGGATTATGTGGAATGCCACATTAAAGATCAACGAGACCAATATTAATGGAAACTTTGTCGAGCTAAGATTAAAAAGATTATCGTTAGCAGCCTTAACTATAAAAATCCTGGGGAATATATATTAAAAGCTCCTAAATACAAGTTGCTTTTAGGGATGTCATATTGGAGTATATAAGTAAGGGAGCTAGGCTAGCTAGGATTCTCCTATTAATACTTGGCTTTGTATTTATACTATTTGAGCTCGTATATATAATGAAGTTTAATTTCTTAATCTACTCTATTCTCAAGAAGATGGGCTTAGAAATTCACTTAATACTATGGACTCCGGATGTACAGCAAACTATGGCTATGCTTTTATCTATCATAGTAATTGCTACTATTTTAATTAAGCCATCTAAATTTGCTGGTAAGCTATCATTAATATATGATTTTCTCATAATTACCTCTGGTGTAGCAGGCTTCGGGTACATCTTTATTGTATTTGAGGAGATAGCAAGGTATGGCTATGTAACTTTAACTCCTATAAGAGTTTTAATGCCTCTATTAGCTATTATAGCATTACTGGATGTTTCAAGGAGAGCAGTAGGCCTAGTACTCCCATCTATAGCCTTGGGAGCTCTAATATTTGCGTGGTATCATGAGGGTTTTAATATTAGACTTATAGTTAACCACTTCTACTACGCTAAAGAAGGTATATTTAGTATTCCATTATTCGTTATGGTATCATATGTTTTCGCCTTCATACTCTTCGGATCATTCCTAGTAAATTTAGGTGTTGGTAGCTATATTACAGAGTTCCTACTAGCACTATTTGGTCCTAGAGTTAAGGGTATAGCTAAAATAGCCGCAATTAGTTCTCTATTTGCTGGAACTGTTTCTGGGAGTAGTGTTGCTAATGTTCTAGTTACAGGTACATACACTATTCCTCTAAGTAAGAGAGCAGGATATCCTCCACACATAGCTGGAGCTGTTGAAGCATCAGCATCTACTGGAGGCCAAATAATGCCTCCAATTCTTGGAGCAGCAGCTTTCGTTATGGCTGAGTTCTTAGGCAGACCTTATAGGGATATTATGATTGCTTCAGTAGTGCCAGCATTACTATACTTCATATCAGTCTATGTCTTCATAGATAGGATTAGTAAAAGACTTAACGTACTCTATGTTAGTAGAGAGTACCTACCACCACTTGCTCCTCTAGCTAAGAGGATATACTTATTATCTCCTATCCCAATTATTACTATATTATTACTATGGGGTTTAGAGCCTCAATATGCTGCCCTCGGTTCTCTAGGTGTAGTTATATTATTAGCATGGGTTAGTAACCCGCAGATGCCTCTAGTATCTAAAGTTATTTTATCTCTACTATTCATAATTTTAACTTTAATAGCTATATGGGCCGGGTTCCATATAAGTGTAACCTTATTCTTCCTAGGAGTCTCTTCCGTCTTAGCTCTAATAGCCTTAGCTATATTAATGAGAGGTGTAAGAGAAGTAGTAAGTAGTGTAGAGAAGACCTTTATCGATGTTATGAGCACAGCACCTACAGTATTTTTAGCAGCAGCTCTCGCGGGAATAATACAGGGATCTCTAACATTAACAGGATTAGCTGCAAGTATAGGTTTCAAGATAATTGACCTAGCAGGCGGTAATATCTTCATAATTGCTTTCCTAGTAATGCTTATTAGCTTAATACTAGGGATGGGTGTTCCAACAACAGCAAACTACATAATAACTTCTACGATAGGAGCCCCGGCTCTAGCTCTAGCTATAAGCTCCTCAACCGGATTACCATTAGACTCTGCTAAACTCGTAGCACACTTCTTTGTCTTCTACTTTGGCATACTAGCTGATGTCACGCCTCCAGTAGCTCTAGCTTCATACGCAGCATCATCCCTAGCTAAGTCTGACTTCTGGATGACTGCTTTAACAGCATCTAAGCTCTCCTCAGCAGGCTACCTAGTACCATATATTATAATCATGAACCCCACACTACTACTTATTACACTAAGCTGGAGCCTAGAGAATATAGCATTCCTTATTCTAGGTGTAGGTGGGGCTATAGCAACTATACTAACACTAAGCTCAGGTATAGAAGGGTGGCTTGGAGGCCCTATAGGGTATACTGAGAGGGCTCTACTAGTAATACTTGGGTTAATAAATATAATCCAGAATCCTCTATGGCTATCAGCACTCATATTAACATTAACACTAGCTATCTACACTATAATATACACTATTAATGTAA